>CBDUFA010000340.1:0-2635 GCA_965366295.1 uncultured Hyphobacterium sp. | reverse complement strand
ATGGTCAAAGTTTGACTGAGTGCCATTCCACACGGCTTGATGACGACGGCATCGGGACATGCGGCCAACGCCTTGAACATGGGCATGGCCGATTTCACGCCATAGAGCCGGGCGACATAGCAGGCGGTCGAAACCACGCCGCGTTTCCCGCCACCGATGATGACGGGCTTGTCCTCGAGCGCGGGGTCATCGCGTTTCTCGATCGCTGCATAGAACGCATCGCAATCGATGTGGGCGATCATCAGATCGTTGATTTCCGCATGCCGCAGGGGCTTTCTGGCCGAGCATTCCGGGCAGATGTCCTGTTCAGCCAGGGGCGACAGGCAGGCCCGGCAATATCCGGGGGCGGCGCTCATTCGAGAGGCCAGAGCCAGGCTGCGCCGCGAACACCGGAGCTGTCACCGTGATGGTTCTTGACGACCCGCGTGGTGACCTGATCGCTGAACACCCATTTCGGCAGTCTTTGCTGAACATTCGCGGCGATATCCGGCATGTTCGACAGGCCGCCGCCGAGGACGATCACTTCGGGATCGAGAATGTTGATCACCGTCGCGAGTCCGCGCGCCAGCCGGTCATGAAACCGGTCCAGCGTGGCGATCGCTCCGGGATGATCTTCCTTTGCCGCCGCCACGATCTGGCTGGGCGAGAGAAACGCGCTGGCGCGGCGCAGATGGTCGTCGGTCAGGGCCGGACCGGAAAGCCAGGTCTCGATGCAACCGTGCAGGCCGCACTTGCATTCCGGCCCCGGAATCTCGTCCTTTTGCGCCCAGGGCAGGCCGGTATGGCCCCATTCACCACCGAGCAGGCCATGACCGGCGATCAATTGCCGGTTGACCACGATGCCACCGCCAACGCCTGTTCCCAGGATCACGCCGAACACGCTGTCTGCGTTCGCGCCGGCCCCGTCCACGGCCTCCGACAGGGCAAAACAATTCGCGTCGTTTGCGCACCGCACCTCCTGTCCGATGGCAGCTGCGATGTCGGTGTTGAGCGGGTGCCCGTTGAGCTCGGTGGAATTCGCATTGCGCATCAGGCCGGTGGCCGGGTTGAGCGAGCCGGGATGTCCAATGCCGACCGGAATCGAATCACTTCCGGTAAACTCGCGCGCTTGACCGACCAGCGTTGCGATCAATTTTATCTTGCTGTCATAGGCGCGCGGCGTGGGCTCGCGCTTGGAAAAGCAAGTCTGGCCAGCCGAATCGATGACCGCTACCTCGGTTTTGGTTCCGCCCAGATCAACGCCGATTCGAAACATGCTTCCGCCTGACTGTCCGTTGGGGTTAAGATTGCCGTTCTTATCTTGTTCCAAAAAAGGAGGGAAGTTCCGCGCTGACTCATTCTTGATTAAGGAACATCTGCCTTAATGCAGGCGGGGTGTAATGAGGACGTGCCAAGACGCGTCCACAAAACGGGAATGCAGCGGCGTCATGCTTCAGGTCATGCCCAAAAAGGTTCTCATCGTCGAGGACAACGAGCTCAACATGAAGCTCTTTTCCGATCTGCTCGAAGCCCATGGCTACGAGACCGTCGGCACGAATAATGGCCTGAATGCCCTGGACCTCGCCCGGGAACATGCACCCGATCTGATCCTGATGGATATCCAGCTGCCGGAAGTGTCCGGCCTCGAAGTCACGAAATGGCTCAAGGATGATGACGAGTTGTCGTCCATTCCGGTCATTGCCGTGACCGCCTTTGCCATGAAGGGCGACGAGGAACGCATCCGCGAAGGCGGCTGCGAAGCCTACATGTCCAAGCCGATCAGCGTTTCAGTCTTCATCGAGACGATTCGGGGCTTCCTCGGCGAGGAGGCGGCATGAGCGCACGGGTACTCGTCGTTGACGACCAGGAGCCCAATGTCCGCCTTCTCGAAGCCAAGCTGAAAGCGGAATATTTCGAGGTTGTCACAGCCTTCAACGGCCAGGCCGCGATTGATCGCGCCATCGAGGAACAGCCGGACGTGGTGCTGCTCGACGTGATGATGCCGGGGCTCGACGGTTTCGAGGTGTGCCGGCGGCTCAAGGCGGACCGGCGGACACGGCATATTCCCGTCGTGATGATCACGGCGCTGGACCAGCCGGAAGACCGGGTGAAAGGGCTCGAAGCCGGGGCCGATGATTTCCTGACCAAGCCGGTCGACAATCTGCCGCTGTTTGCGCGGCTGCGGTCCCTGTTGCGGCTCAAGGTCCTGCTCGACGAATTGCGGCTTCGCGAAGAAAAGGTCGAGGAACGCGGACTGGCACCGGTTGATAACGACCAGGGCGAAGTCGCGGAATCGCGGATACTCATCATCGCCGGCGAAGATCGCATCGCACGACATCTGACGGGCAAGCTTCCCGAAACGGCCGATGTGGATGTCGAGGTTGATCCGGCGCTTGCCATCGACCGCTCGGCAGACGCTTACGATCTCGTACTGGTCGATCTGACCTCGAAGGCATTCGACGCGCTTCGCGTCTGCGCGCGCATCCGGTCCAATACGGAAACGCGTCAATTGCCGATCCTCGCCGTCGTGGATCCCGATGATCTTGGAAAGTCCGTGCGGGCGCTGGATCTGGGTGTGAAGGACGTTGTCTACCGCCCGGTCGACCGGGGCGAGCTTAATGCGCGGATCCGCACTCAGCTGCGGCGCAAGCGCTAT
>CBDUFA010000339.1:0-2645 GCA_965366295.1 uncultured Hyphobacterium sp. | reverse complement strand
AGATCGCGGCGCTGGCAGCGGCCCCGCTGATCGCTGGGGCGGTGGCAGCGCTTTCAGCACGGCTCGCGGTCGAGGAAGAGTTGCGGAAGCGATGGTAGGTTTGTCCGGGATGCAGGCATCATGAGTGCAAGGCGCAAAAAGCGGGATGGTGGCCAGTTCCTGAGAGGACTGGCTTTCCTGATCGTGTTCGGCGTGCTGGCCGGTTTTGCCGGCTATGCCGGGCATGTCTCCGCGCTCGATCCACCGGAAAATGTCCGCGCCGATGCGATCATCGTGCTGACCGGCGGCGAAGGCCGGCTGCAACGGGCTGTCGCCCTCCTCGAAGAAGGCGCCGGGACGCGGGTGCTGGTTTCCGGGGTCAATCCGGATGTCAGCGAGGCTGCGGTGCGCGCCTCGATCGACATCGATCCCGACCTGTTTGCCTGCTGCGTCGATCTTGGCCGCGAGGCCGCCGATACGGTCGGCAATGCGCGTGAAGCCGCGGCCTGGGCGGAAGAACACGGCTTCGACCGGATCATCGTGGTCACGTCCGATTATCATATTCCGCGCGCCATCCTGGAATTGCGGGCGCTGATGCCAGAGGCCGAGCTCGTGGCCTGGCCGGTCGGCACGCCCCGGCCCTGGGAGAGCGCGGTCTCGGCCCGGCGCTGGTCGCTGGAATATTTGAAGTTCACGGCTGTTTTCCTGCGCGAAATGGCGCGTGGCCAGTTCAATGGAGACGCGGAATGAAACCCGCCGGACCGCTGACCCTATTCCGGTCACTGCTTTTTGTCGTCTTCATGTATGGCTCTATGATGATCATCGGCTTTGCCGTGATCTGGCTGCTCTTGTTTCCGCGCAGCTGGTCGCGCGCCGTCTACCGTTTCTGGCTGGCCCTGATCTTTGGCGGGCTGCGGGTGATCTGCGGTCAGCGCTACGAAGTACAGGGCCGGGAAAACCTTCCCGACGGCGGCGCACTGATCGCCTCGCGGCACGAGAGCATGATGGAAACGCAGGCGTTCTGGCAGATCCTCGACGACCCCGCCATCATCCTCAAGAAGGAATTGGCCTGGCTGCCGGTGTTCGGCTGGTTCGCGATGAAGCTGGAAAACATTGTCGTGGACCGGGGCGCGGCTGCCAAGGCGCTGCGCAAGATGCTCCGCGATGCGCGCCAGCGCGCAGAGGAAGGCCGCCAGATCCTGATCTTCCCCGAAGGCACACGCATGAAGCCGGGCGAATTCACCGGTCTCAAGCCGGGCGTGGCCGGGCTTTATGCGGCGATGAATGTGCCCTGCGTGCCGGTCGCGCTCGACAGCGGCGATTACTGGGCCGGCAAAGGCATTGTCCGCCGGCCGGGCAAAGCGGTGATCCGCTTCCTCGAGCCGATTGCACCGGGACTTGCACGCGATGACTTCATGAAGCTGCTGCAATCGCGTATTGAAGACGGCACCCGCGCCTTGCGGGCCGAGCGGAACTGATCCGCGCCTTCCGGAGCTGACCGATGCCCAAGCGTTTTGCGTTTCCGATCCTCGCGATCCTTATCGTGCTGGGCGCCTACTCGGCCTACTGGTTCTATGCGCGTGGCCAGATCGAGACCTATGTCCGCGACTGGGAGGCGGCGCAGGTCGAGGCCGGCTATACGATCGAGCGCGACGGCCCGGTCCGGGTCGGGGGCTTTCCCTCCCGGTTCTCCGTCGCCGCCGACAATGTGGTCATGCGGGCGCCGGCCAGCGAGGGAGGCTGGGAATTGCGTCTCGCATCCTTCGAAGCGGATGCCCTGCCCTATGATTTTTCGCACTGGATCGTGTCACTCGGAGAGACTTTCCAGCTGGAAAGTGGCGGCGAAGGCCTGTCCTTTACGGCCGGGGAGGCCCGGTTCAGCATCGCGACACGAGACGGTGTGACCCAGCGTATCGGCGCGGAAATCGCCGCTTTGACGATCGAGCCCATCGGGGGCGCGGACAGCGCGATCACCGCGCTTGGCGATCTGCGCCTCAATGCCGGCACAAGCGAGGACGGCATCATGGCCGTCCAGATCCAGATGACCGGTATCGACCTCGACACCGACGCCATCGACCCCGTCATGGCCGATGCTTTCGGCGACCACGTCGGCCTTCTTCGAGCTGATTTCACGCTGTCGCAATGGCCGGAACTGGCCCGCACGGCCAGCCTTTCGTCCTGGTCGCAGGCCGAAGGCATCTACACGCTGCGGGCCTTCCAGCTCGACTGGGGCCGTCTCGACATGGACGCGGAAGGCCAGATGTCGCTCGATGAACAGTTGCGGCCCACAGGACGGCTCAGCCTGACGCTCCTTGATCCGGAAGCCATTGTCGATGCCATGATCGAGGCCGGGGCCGTATCCGAAGACAATTCCGGTGCCTTGCGCCTGGTCGCGCAGTCGGCACCGCGCAAGGACAATGGCACGGCGATCCCGCTGTCCTTCCGCAATGGCGGCGTGTTCTTCGGCCCGGTGCGGCTTGGCTCGGTCGGCCCTGTCCTGCGTTAGGCTGCCATGAATTCGCCGAGCGCGTCGGCGATCCGGCGATTGTCCGCCTCCAGCCCGATGGTAATGCGCAAGGCATTCGGCAGGCCGTAAGGCACGACCGGCCGCACGATCAGCCCCTGTTTTGTCAAAAAGGCATCAGCATCGGCGGCCGTCTTTCCCG
>CBDUFA010000338.1:0-2651 GCA_965366295.1 uncultured Hyphobacterium sp. | reverse complement strand
CCCGCTTGTTTGTCGCCGCCGGTCAGCCCGACCGGTTCAGCAGCTCCTTGAGATATTTCTGGTATTCCGTTTTCGGACTGTCATCGACCAAATCGGCAAGCCCGTCGCGGTCGATGAATCCCATCCGGTAGGCAATCTCCTCGGGACAGGCCACTTTCAGCCCGGTGCGTTCCTCGACCACCTTGATGAATTGCCCGGCCTCGAACAGGTCGGCATGCGTGCCGCCATCGAGCCAGGCCACGCCGCGGCCGATGGTTTTCACATGCAGATCGCCGCGCTCCATATAGGCGCGGTTGACGTCGGTGATCTCGAGCTCGCCCCGCCCGGACGGCTTGAGGTCCCAGGCAATGTCCAGCACGTCGGAATCGTAGAAATAGATGCCCGGCACCGCCCATTTCGATTTCGGCTTCTTCGGCTTTTCCTCCAGCGAGACCGCGCGGCCGTCCGGCCCCAGCTCGACCACGCCGAACGCGCCCGGATCGGCCACTTCATAGCCGAAGATCGTCGCGCCCTGCTTTTGCGCGGTGGCTTCCTGGATCCGCTTGGAAAGACCGTCACCATAGAAGATGTTGTCGCCGAGGATGAGCGCGATATTGCGCCCTTCCAGCTCGTTCGCGGCGACGCGGAAGCCTTCCGCGATTCCGCCCGGCCTGTTCTGTGCGACATATTCGAATTTCAGACCCCATTTCTCGCCGTCACCGAGCAGCGACTGGATCTGGGGAATGGATTCCGGGTTCGAGACGATGACGAATTCCCGCACCCCACCGAGCATCAGCGTGGTCAGCGGATAATAGATCATCGGCTTGTCGAACACCGGCAGCAAATGCTTGTTCACCGCATGGGTCAGCGGATAGAGGCGGCTTCCGGTGCCGCCGGCCAGGATCAGGCCTTTCCAGTTTGCCGGCATGCCGGTCTCCTAATTCCGCGCCAGCCCGAGGCGGGCGATTTCCGCCGGATCGCGCGACAGCCAGTCCGGGTGAGCCAGATACCAGTCCACCGTCTCCGACAGGCCGGTGTCAAGCGTCACGCCGGGCTCCCATCCCAGTTCCGCCTTTGATCGGTCCGCATTCACGGCATAGCGAAAATCATGTCCCGGGCGATCCGTGACGAAGCGGATCTGGCCGGCATAGGGCGCCGCGCCCGGCCGCTTCTCGTCCAGCAGGCTGCAAAGCGTGCGGACCAGCTCGATATTGGAGCGCTCGGCATTGCCGCCGAAATTGTACTTGCGGCCGATCTCGCCGGTCTCGGCGGCCATCATCATGCCGCGCACATGGTCATCGACAAACAGCCAGTCACGGACATTCTCGCCCTTGCCATAGACCGGGATATCGCCCCCCGACAGGGCGGTGCGGATGACGGTCGGGATCAGCTTCTCCGGATGCTGGAAAGCCCCGTAATTGTTCGAGCAATTGGTGATGATTGCCGGCAGGCCATAGGTTTCCACCCAGGCCCGCACCAAATGATCCGCCCCCGCCTTGGACGCGGCATAGGGGCTGTTGGGCGCATAGGGGGTGTCCTCGGTGAAAGCCGGATCATCAAAGCCCAGCGTGCCATACACCTCATCGGTCGAGATGTGCATGAAGCGGAAGGCCGCCTGCCCCATCTCGTCGAGATTGCGCCAGTATTGCAGCGCCGCATCCAGCATAACCGACGTGCCCACCAGATTGGTGCGGATGAATACGCCCGGCCCGTCAATCGAGCGGTCGACATGGCTTTCCGCGGCCAGGTGGAAGACGCGCTCCGGGCGGAAATCGGCAAAGGCCGCCTGCACGGCATCGGCCTCGGCGATGTCGGCCTCGATGAAGCGGTAGGACGCGCTGTCAGCCACGCTGGCCACGCTGCGCGCATCGCCGGCATAGGTCATGGCGTCGAGATTGAGCACGTCATGGCCCGCGGCGATCAGCTGCCGCACCAGCGCCGAGCCGATAAACCCGCACCCGCCTGTTACCAGAACCCGCATTCAGCCTCCCCTGTGCCGCCCTGTGGCAGAAAACAGCCCTGCCTGCGAAAGGCAACAGCCCTGCGCACCAAAAGAAAGGGCCCGGCGCGATGGCCGGGCCCCGTCATTCGGCTGTTGAACCGCTTACCAGATGCTGACGCGCTGGTCCGGCGGCAGGTAGAGCTCGTCATCCTCGGAGATATTGAACGCCTCATACCAGGCATCCATGTTCCGGACGACGCCGTTCGTGCGGTACTGGTTCGGGCTGTGTACACCGCTGATCAGGCGGGTCCGCATGGAATCCTCCGTGCGGATGCCACGCCAGACCTGCGCCCAGGCCATGAAGAAGCGCTGCTCCGGCGTGTAGCCGTCAATCTCTTCTCCACCGCCATGGTCTTCCAGGTACATGCGATAGGCGTGCAGGGCGATCGAGAGACCACCAAGGTCGCCGATATTCTCGCCCATCGTCTGCGCACCGCGGACGCAATCGCCCTCGATCGGGCAGAAGCTGTCATACTGGGCGCCGAGCACCGAGGTCCGGCTCTCGAACTGTTCGCGGGCGAAATCCGTCCACCAGTTGCGTTGCAGGCCGGTGCCGTCCGAGCGGCTGCCCTGGTCGTCGAAACCATGGCCCATCTCGTGGCCGATCACGCCGCCAATGGCACCGAAATTCACGGCCATGTCGGCATTCGGATCGACGAAGGGCGGCTGC
>CBDUFA010000337.1:0-2654 GCA_965366295.1 uncultured Hyphobacterium sp. | reverse complement strand
GGCCGGCCGGTGCCGCCGGAGACGGTCTATTCCGTGCTCGGTTTCCTGTTTGCCTTCATCGCCATCTTCACCCTGTCGGCGGCCTGGCTCGGCGCGATCGGGCTGGACACGACGACGGCCCTGTCCGGGGCGGCTGCGACCCTGGCGAATGTCGGGCCGGGTCTGGGCGAGATCATCGGCCCGGCGGGCACGTTCGCGCCGCTGCCGGATGCCGCGAAATGGATCATGTCGGCGAACATGCTGATCGGGCGGCTGGAAGTGCTGACCGTGCTGATCCTGTTCACGCCGCGCTTCTGGCAGAGCTAGCCGGCGCCGGGAATCTCGTCCGGCGCAAATTCGAACAGCTTGTTGCAGTACTCGCAGGTCATGCCGATCTTGCCATCGGTTTCCATGTCGGCCTGGTCCTCGGCGGAAAAGCGCGAGAGGATGTCCAGCAGGCGTTCGCGATTGCAGGGACAGTGCTTGGACAGGCGTTTGGGCTCGAACAGGCGCGCCCCGTCCTCGTGATAGAGGCGGTAGACCAGCGTGGCGGCCGAGATGTCGGGATCGATCAGCTCGTCATCGGCAATGGTCTCGAACAGGGCGCGGCAATGATCCCAGTCGGCCTCGGCATCGCCGCGGAAATCATCCGCCGCGATCTGCTGCAGGATGGCTCCGCCGCCGCGCCATTTCGATCCGCCACCGGCGGTCAGGTTCTCGCCGACGGCGAGGCGGATGCGGGTCGGGGTCTGCTCGGACTGCTCGAAATAGCGCTCGGCGCAATGCGCCAGCGTATCGCCTTCCAGGGCGACCACGCCTTGGTAGCGCTCCATGCCCTCGCCGGGGTCGATGGTCATGGCGAAAGAGCCCTGGCCCAGCAATTGCGGAACGCCGGCACCCGGCTCGACGGCGCTGCCATCATACTGCGCCATGCCGCGCACCGCGCCGCCGGAATTCCATTCGGCGACCACGAAGCGGACCGGGCCATTGCCGCTGGCCTGCACGATCAGCCGACCATCGAATTTCAGCGAATCCCCGACCAGCGCGGCGAGCAGAACGGCTTCGCCGACCAGGCGCTGGACGGAAGGTGGATGGGCGTGGGCCGCGACGATGTCGTCGAGCACCGCGCTTATGCGGGCGATCCGGCCACGCGCAGCATGACCGTCCACCTGGAAGGTGGCGACAATGTCGTCGTCTTCGCCAAGCGGGTCGGACATGCTGTCTACTTCGCGACCTCGCCGAGCGTGTCGTCGAGAATGCCGATCGCCTCGCTGGCATCGCTCTCGTCGATCACCAGGGGCGGGGCCATGCGGGCGACATTGTCACCGGCCGCGCCGATCAGCAGACCGCGGTCGCGCGCCTTGCCGGCAAAGTCCTTGGCGACAATTTCATCGACCAGTTTCAGCCCCATCAGCAGGCCCTTGCCGCGCACTTCCACCACGACGCCGGAATGGCGGTCGGCGAGGCCGGTCAGCTGCTGCTGCATGAAGTTGGCGGTCTTGTTGACATTGTCGAGGAAGCCCGGCGCGTTGAGCTCGTCGAAGACGACATTGCCGACCGCCATGGCCAGCGGGTTGCCGCCGAACGTCGAACCGTGCGTGCCGACGACCATGCCCTTGCCGACCTCTTCGGTCGCCAGGCAGGCCCCCATCGGGAAGCCGCCCCCCACGCCCTTGGCCACAGCCATGATATCGGGACGGGCGGTCTCGGCCCATTCATGCGCCCACATCCGGCCGGTCCGGCCTGCGCCGCACTGGACCTCGTCATACATCAGCAGAAGGCCGTGCTCGTCGCACAATTCGCGCAAACCCCGGAGGCATTGCTCCGGCACGGCGCGGACCCCGCCTTCGCCCTGGACCGGTTCGATCAGGATGGCGGCGGTCTCCTCGGTGATGGCGGCCTTGAGTGCATCATGATCGCCGAACGGGATTTGGTCGAAGCCTTCCATGCGCGGGCCGAAGCCCTCGAGATACTTGGGATTGCCGCCGGCATTGATGGCGCCATAGGTGCGGCCGTGGAATGCGCCGGTGAAGGTGATGATGCGATAGCGGTGCGGCTCGCCCTTGTCGTAGAAATAGCGGCGCGCGGTCTTGAGTGCGCACTCGACGGCCTCGGCACCGGAATTGGTGAAAAAGACGCGGTCGGCAAAGGTGGAGTCGGTATATTTCTTCGCCAGCTCGACCTGGCCCGGCACTTTGAACATGTTCGACAAATGCCAGAGCTTGTCGGCCTGTTCCTTCAGCGCCGCGACCGCACGCGGGTGGTGATGGCCGAGCGCATTGACCGCGATGCCGGAAATGAAGTCGAGATAGCTCTTGCCTTCAGCCGTGTAGAGGCGGACGCCTTCGCCGCGCTCGAAGACAAGATCCGGCGGGGCATAGGTGTCCATGAGCGGTGCAGGCATGAAGGCATCTCCCTTGTATCGTGATGGTCTTTGATAGCCGTCTAGGCTTGTCTCGCTAACTCTTCAAGCGCCAGCCTGAGCGCAGCACCAGATAGGAGATCACCAGCAGCACCGCGTTGAGCGCCAGGATGAAGAGCGCCCCGGCGAGAATGTTCCCGTCGGCATGCCCGATGAAGCCGTAGCGGAAGCCGTCAATCATGTAGAAGAACGGGTTGAGCTTGGATACCGTTTGCCACGCCGGCGGCAAGGAGTGAATCGAATAGAACACGCC
>CBDUFA010000336.1:0-2659 GCA_965366295.1 uncultured Hyphobacterium sp. | reverse complement strand
CGGAATGTAGTTGCGCTCTTGTGCGCCCGCAAAAAGCTGGCGCGGCCGGCCGATCTTCTGGACCGGATCTTCCAGCATCTCGGTCCACTGAGCGATCCACCCCACGGTCCGCGCAAGCGCAAACAGCACGGTGAACATTGATGTCGGGAAGCCCATGGCACGCAGCGTGATGCCGGAATAGAAATCGATGTTCGGATACAGCTTCTTCTCGACGAAATATTCGTCTTCGAGCGCGATCTTCTCGAGTTCCATCGCCACCTGGAGCAGCGGCTCGTCGCGAACGCCCAGCACGTCGAGGACTTCATGGCACGTCTCGCGCATGACTTTCGCGCGCGGATCATAATTCTTGTAGACCCGGTGACCAAAGCCCATCAGTCGGAACGGATCATTCTTGTCCTTGGCCCGGGCGATATATTCCGGGATCTGTTCGACCGAACCGATTTCCTCGAGCATGTTCAGCGCGGCTTCGTTGGCGCCGCCATGCGCCGGGCCCCAGAGGCTGGCAATGCCGGAAGCTATACAGGCAAACGGGTTGGCGCCCGACGATCCTGCCAGCCGGACTGTCGAGGTCGAGGCGTTCTGCTCGTGATCGGCGTGCAGGATGAAGATCTTGTCCATCGCCTTGGCGAGCGTCTTGTTGAGTTCGTAATCCTCGGCCGGCACGGCAAAGCACATGCGCAGGAAATTGGACGCGAAATCTAGCTCGTTGCGCGGGCTGATGAAGGGCTGTCCGATGGAATACTTGTAGGCGCGCGCCGCGATGGTCGGCATCTTGGCGATCATGCGATGGCTCGCGATCGTGCGGGCCTGCGCATCGCTGATGTCCGTGGAGTCATGATAGAAAGCCGACAAGGCGCCGACCGTTCCGACCATGACCGCCATCGGGTGCGCATCGCGGCGGAAACCGCGGAAGAACTGGTCGAACTGATCGTGCAGCATGGTATGCCGGCGGATCGTCATGTCGAATTCTTCCAGCTCGGAAGGCGTCGGCAGCTCGCCGTGCAGCAGCAGATAGCAGACCTCTATAAAGCTGGATTGCTCGGCCAGTTGGTCGATCGGGTAGCCGCGATAGAGCAGGGTGCCTTCATCGCCATCGATATAGGTGATGTGGCTTTCGCACGAGCCCGTCGAGGTGAAGCCCGGGTCGTAGGTGAAGACGCCCGCCTGCTTGTAGAGCGTACGGATATCGATGACGTCCGGGCCGATCGTGCCCTTCAGGACGGGAAGCTCATAGCTCTTACCATCGATCGTCAGCGTGGCATTGCCGTTCGGTTGTGCTTTGGATTCCATGATGGTCGTCCCTCTCATTCTTTCGCGGGCTTATTCGCCCGTTTTGATTTGATCTTCAATGCGGCGCAAGACCTCATCGTGCCCGAGCCATTCCATCACCAGCGACAGGTCCGGCGCCGGTGCTCCGCCGGTCAGCGCCGCGCGCAATGGTGCGCCGATTTTCCCGAAGCCAATCCCTTCGGCTTCGACGAAATCGGCCAGCGCCGCGTGGATGGGCTCTGCTTTCCACTCAGATAGTGCGTCCAGCCGTGGTTTGAAGCGCGTCAGCAGCGCCGGTGCATCACCACCAAGCGGCTTGGCGGCCTTGCCTTCGAGCACGATCGGCGTGGGCCGGAACAGGAAATAGGCCTGGTCCGCCAGTTCGGCCAGTGTCGCGGCACGCGTTTTCAGCGTGTCCATGGCCGCAAGCAATGGCTCGCGGAATGCAGGGGCTGAGGTGTCCAGCCCGTCGACCAGGGCTGCACACCAGGGCGCAACCAGCTTAGCCAGGCGATCATTGTCCGCGAGTTTCATATGATGGGCATTGATGCTGGCCATCTTGTCGAAATCGAGCCGGCCCGGCGCCTTGTTCAAGCCCTTGAGGCTGAAGGCGGCCCTGGCCTCTTCATCCGAAAAGATTTCCTGGTCGCCATGTGCCCAGCCGAGGCGCAGCAGGTAATTGCGCAGGCCTTCCGGCAGATAGCCCATGTCGCGATAGGCTTCCACGCCTAGCGCGCCATGGCGCTTGGACAGTTTCTTGCCGTCCGGTCCATGGATCAGCGGAATATGCGCGAACACCGGCGTGTCCCAGCCGAGCGCATCATAGATCTGCGATTGGCGCGCGGCATTCACGAGGTGATCATCGCCGCGCACGATATGCGTGACGCCCATGTCGTGGTCATCGACGACCACGGCCAGATTGTAGGTCGGCGATCCGTCCGAGCGCAGCAGCACCAGGTCGTCGAATTCCTTGGCTTTCCAGCGGACATCGCCCTGGACAGCATCGGCCACCACCACGTCCTCATCGCCGGCCCGGAAGCGGACAACAGACGGCCGGTCAGCTGGTGCCTCGGCGGCATCGCGATCGCGCCAAGGGCTGCGCAGGGCCCGGCCTTCCGCAAACGCCTTCTCGCGTTCGGCGGCGGTCTCGTCCTCGGTCATGTAGCAGCGGAAGGCGCGCCCATTGGCCAGCAATTCATCGACCACGCCGGCATGGCGCGCCGCATTGGCGTATTGCGATACCGGTTCGCCATCCCAGTCGAGCCCGAGCCAGGACAGGCCATCCAGGATGGCGCGTGTCGCGTCCTCGGTCGACCGGGCCCGGTCGGTATCCTCGATCCGCAACAGGAATTTCCCGCCCGATCCGCGGGCCAGTAGCCAGTTGAACAGG
>CBDUFA010000335.1:0-2711 GCA_965366295.1 uncultured Hyphobacterium sp. | reverse complement strand
CCCGGCCTCGACACGCACCGCGACGGGCGCAAACCCGGCTGTCGTCGCGAACCGGCCCGACAGCTCGGCCAGCAAGCGGGTATTGTCGCGGTCAAGATGCAGCTCGGCCTGGTCGATATACCAGTCCAGCTGGTTGAGATCGTCGACCACGCGGATCGATGCATTGCGGATCGAGACATTCGTCAGATGCCCCAGCAACGCATTGTCACCGGGATTGCGCAGCAGCTCGAGGATGGCGTCGACATCGCGGCCCGAACCGGGCGGACGCGCTGCTTCGGCCACCCGGGCGGGCGCTCCCAGCCCGGCTCCGACCGCGCCATCGGCCCGGCGGACAATCGAGACCGCCCCGCCCTCGACTGTGACGCTGGCCGGGGCAATCCGGCCAAGGAAAATCGTATCGAGCCCCAGCCCGGCCTCGATCAACGGTGCCCGCGTGATGACATTGCCGCCTGCCTCGGCGACGGTGACATCACGGGCCGAGAACACGAGCAGGCCGGTTTCGGTATCGAAGCGCGCTTCCAGCGATGCGAGCGAGACCAGGTCGCCTTCAAATGCCTCGGCCAGCTGTTCCTGCGCATCGGCAAGCAGGAAGTCGAGCTCCATCGGCCCCTGGGACAGGCGCCAGATCAGCGCGCCGCCCGCGAACAGGAGCAGCGCGAAAAGAACCGCTATGGCTTCGAGCGCGTAGATTACGATGACGCGTGCGGAGCGCTTGATCATTCGGCGATGTCTCGTGCAGTCAGCGGGGCTGTGGTCAGCTTCAAATCTTGTAAAACACTGGCGGCGGTATTGCACCAGATCGACACAGGGAGACCCAGGATGAGCGAACTCATGGAAGGCCAGCCAGCGCCGGGATTCGAAATGCCGACAGATGGCGGCGGCGAAATCAGTCTGTCAGCGCTTTCTGGCAAAATCGTGGTGCTCTATTTCTACCCCAAGGATTCCACGCCCGGATGCACGAATGAGGCCATCGACTTTTCGGCACTCGCCAGCGAGTTCGACGCGGCCAATGCCGTGGTGATCGGGGTGTCCCGGGACAGCGTGAAACGCCATGACAATTTCAAGGCCAAGAATGATCTGAAGGTCGTGCTCGGCGCCGACCTCGACGGCAGGGTGACGGAGGATTACGGCGTCTGGGTGGAAAAAAGCATGTATGGCCGCAAATACATGGGAATCGAGCGCGCGACCTTCCTGATTGATTCGGAAGGAAAAATTCAGCGAATCTGGCGAAAGGTGAAAGTGAAGGGCCACGCCGCCGAAGTGCTCGACGCAGCGCAGGCGCTTTCTGCCTGAAAATCCGTGTGTTATTTGGCCCGGTGATTGCATAACGAAATGTTGATAAGTAGGGCTGTTTCGTGTCCTATGCCCGGCATCGCGGGTGGCGACAGGTGCAAGTGCGGACCAAGGGATGATTTCAGGCGTCTTCCAGAAGGCTTGGGATATTGCTGAGCAATGGTTTCCCAACCGGCAGATCTATCATCGCAGTGAGGGGCAGGTTCGGTATTTCGAACTGACCACGACATTGCAGGTAGGTGCGCTGGCGGGCGCTGTCGTGCTGACCGGCTGGATCTGTTTCACGACCGTTTCAGTTGCGCTCCATGGCTACCAGATGTCGCAACAGACCGCCGAGATGGAGCGCATCCGCCTCGAATCCTCGCGCATGGTCAATGAAGCGATGGCCAATGAAGCCGCGACCCAGGCGCTGTTTGAATCCCGGGTCGAGAATTTCCAGTCCACCGCCGATGAATTCCAGTCCCGTCACGAGACCCTGCGTCAGCTGATCCAGCTGGTCGAGGATATCGACGGCGACGAATTCGATCCGTCTCCGGCGCTGGATGATGGCCGCCTTCTGATGGCGGCCACCCCGACAGACCCCACGCCGCGCCGTGCGCGTGACGAGCTGGCTCTGTCACTGTCGGACCCGAACGCACCGGAAGACCGCGTGACCTCGCTGATAGAACAGCAGGACGTGGTGCTGTCCGAGGCCGAGGACGCGGCGGAAGCCCGGCTCGAAAACCTGCGCGCCGTTCTGCGTCTGACCGGTTTGCGGCTCGACGATGTGCTCGCCGAGAACCGCGAGAACGAGGAAAGCGGTGGCCCCTTCCTGTCGATCGCCGGCACAGCGTTCAGCACCGAGCTGGACATGGATGACGCGTTTTCATCGCGCGTGGCCCGTATTGCCGCCCGCCTGATCGAGGCGCGCGAGATCGAGGCCGCCGTAAATTCGCTGCCGCTCAGCGTGCCGATCCGCGGCGAGTACCGCGAGACCAGCGATTACGGTCCGCGGATCGATCCGTTTACCGGCCGGCCGGCCTATCACTCCGGCCAGGACTTCGTGTCCAGCGAGTACAGAACAGCGATTTATGCTGGTGGCCCGGGGCGCGTCGTTTACGCGGGCTGGCGCTCGGGTTATGGTCGCACAGTAGAGATCGACCATGGCTATGGCTTCATGACCCGCTATGGTCACCTCAGCTCGATTGAAGTCAGACGGGGTGATACGGTGCATGCCGGCCAGCAGATCGGCCGCATGGGGTCGACCGGCAGAAGCACGGCGACACACCTGCATTACGAAGTCTGGAACAATCGTCAAACGCTTGACCCAGAACGCTTCCTGAGAGCCGGACAATATGTTCAACAGAACTAAAGACACGTCATCCGACAGCGCTGTGAGCGCCCCCCCGCCCCCCGCCAAAAGGTCCGCCATGAAATCC
>CBDUFA010000334.1:0-2759 GCA_965366295.1 uncultured Hyphobacterium sp. | reverse complement strand
CTGTTCTCTCTCGTCTAGACAGCCAGGACGAAATTCACCCACATCCAGGCCAGGATGACCGCCGAGATGCGGTGAACCAGGAATCGCAATCCAATTGTGTTGATCGTCACATGAATCAGCGTGTGCAGGTACCGGAGCGCGACGAACAGCCAGGCGAGCAGCAATTGCGTGCCGGACACCTCGATGTTTCCGGCGAGATGCAGCGCGACGAGCGCATAGAACAGCACCGGCAACTCCAGGAGGTTGACCAGATTGCGCCCGGCATTGCCGACATAGGCTGGCGGCGGCGCACCTGTCTTGGTCAGCGAGTATTCCTTCGACAATTCCCCGCGGGCATTGGCGATGACGCCCAGCACGGTCATCAGGAAATAGACGAACAGCGTCAGCCCGGCGAGCGCCGCGGCAGCAAGCAGAATGGATGGCATTGAGACCTCCCCGATCCATGACCATTTCAAACCTAGCGCGCTTTGGTCTCCCATCGAGAAGAATTTCGCGCTAGGACAGGCCAAACGGAGGCCCGCATGGCGGACAAGAGCATACTCCTCATCATCGGCGGCGGCATTGCGGCCTACAAGTCGCTGGAACTGGTCCGTGAACTGAAGCGCCGGGGGATCGGTTCGCGCTGCATCCTGACGCGCGCCGGCGAGAAATTCGTCACACCCCTCAGCCTGGCGGCTCTGTCCGGCGAGAAGGCCTATACCGACCTGTTCTCGCTGACCGACGAGGTCGAGATGGGGCATATCGAATTGTCCCGTTCGGCCGATCTCGTCGTGGTCGCGCCGGCCACGGCCGACCTGATGGGCAAGTGCGCCAACGGTCTGGCAGATGACCTCGCCTCAACAGCTCTGCTGGCCACGGACAAGCCGGTCCTGATGGCACCGGCGATGAATGTGCGGATGTGGGAGCATGCCGCCGTTCAGCGAAACCGCACAATGCTCGGAAAGGACGGCGTGCATTTTGTCGGCCCCGACGAGGGCGAGATGGCCTGTGGCGAATTCGGACCGGGCCGGATGGCCGAGCCTGCCGCCATCGCCGATGCAATCGAGGGCCTCTTGTCGCGGACCTCTGCATGACACCGCTGACCGGTCAGAAAATCATTGTCACGGCCGGCCCGACGATCGAGGCGATCGACCCGGTCCGCTTCCTGTCCAACCGGTCCAGCGGCAAGCAGGGCTATCTGATCGCCGAAGCCCTTGCGAAAAGCGGGGCCGACATTCGCCTGGTTTCGGGACCGACCTGCCTGCCCTGCCCCGAACAGGTCACACGGATCGAGGTGGAGAGTGCACGCGACATGCTGGCAGCGGTCGAACATGAACTGCCCGCGGATATTTTCATCGCTGTGGCGGCAGTCGCCGACTGGCGTCCGGCCGAAGCGCTGACGCAGAAAGCGGGAAAGACCGCCCGGAGCCTCACACTCGAACTGGTCGAAAACCCCGACATCCTGAAAACAGTGAGTTTTCACACTGCGCGGCCGCCACTGGTGATCGGCTTTGCCGCGGAAACCCATGATCTGGTCGAGCGCGCCCGGGCCAAGCGGCAGCGCAAGGGGTGTGACTGGCTGGTCGCCAATGACGTCTCGGGCGATGTGATGGGGGGTGACGAAAATGCGGTGACGCTCCTGACACCGGCCGGCGAAGAAAACTGGCCGCGCGCCAGCAAACGCGACATTGCACAACGCCTCGCTCGATCCATCGCGGATCACTTCTCCAAATTGTGATCCGGGCGCGATGGAGATGGCCCCGGTTTCCGCCTAATATCATCCCAGATACGGGAGGCTGTTCCATGAAACGCTCTTTATTGGCAGGTGGCATTCTCGCGCTCGCCACGGCTGCAAGCGCCTTTGCGCAAACCGAAATCCGGGAATACGGATGCGCGCTGATGTCGGGCGATGGCGGCGGCGCGGCTGGATTGCCGGGCTACAGCGTGCTCGAGGAAACCCGCGAGGACGGCATGTTCTCGATCGGCATCCGTGCCGATTTTGTGGTCACCGGGATTATCTGCCGCCGCAACACGCTGGTGCCCGCCGAATACGATTACGAGGTCACCTTTACCGGCTACCCGCTGTACATTGCCATGGAAGGCGACACCGGGGACCGGATCGGCGCCCTCACCATCGAGTATGACCAATTCGTCTTCCATGTTGTTCAGGGCGAACTGACCGAGGCCGAGCGCGCAGCTGTGGCTGCACGGCTGGAAAGCTATTACGCTATGGTGAATGACGAATCATAGACGGTCGATCGCCGCGAAGACGGCGTGACCCGGGGAGGGGCCATGCCGGTCATTGTTCAGGTTTCGCCGCTGGAGCATTTCTCCGGCCTTGAATTACCGAAATACCAGACCGCTGCGAGTGCGGGCATGGATTTGCCCGCAGCCGTGCCGGAGGATGATCCTGTGATTATTCCGCCGGGCGAGTGGCGGCTGATCCCCACCGGCCTCGCCATCGCGCTACCCGATGGTTACGAGGCGCAGATCCGCCCCCGGTCCGGGTTGGCCGCAAAATTCGGCATCTCCATGGTCAACACGCCGGGCACGATCGATGCCGACTATCGCGGCGAGATGAAGGTCAATCTGATCAATCACGGCAAGGAGCCCTTCGAGGTGAAACGCGGGGAGCGCATCGCCCAGATGATCGTCGCGCCGGTCACGCACATCGAATGGGCTCCGGTGGCCAGCCTTTCGGACACCGAACGCGGCACCGGCGGCTTCGGCTCAACCGGGCGCTAGATCAACGCATCATGGCAATAGGCGGAAACGTCGGT
>CBDUFA010000333.1:0-2764 GCA_965366295.1 uncultured Hyphobacterium sp. | reverse complement strand
CTGATCCGGCTGCACAAATGGGCCGCGCTGATTATCGGCCTGCAAGTGCTGGCCTGGGTGGCCGGCGGGCTGGTGATGAGCGCCATCCCGATCGAGGAGGTCCGGGGCGAACACAATATCGCCGGTCAGGCGGTGGCGCTGGACCTCGATGGTGTGCGCGCGCCCGGCGAGATCGCATCGGCGGCCGGCATTGAACCGTCATCGGTCGAGCTGCGTGCCTGGCTGGGCCGCACGATCTACGAGTTTGGCCGCGATGGTGAAGCGGCGCTGATCGTCGATGCCGTCACGGGGGAAGCCCTGTCACCGATCGGCGAGGCCACGGCCATCGAGGTGGCCCGCGCCGACTATGCCGGCGAGCCCGAGATCGAGGCGGTCACCTTTTTTGCCGAACCCACCTGGGAATCCCGGCGCGACATGCCGACCTGGCGCATCGACTTCGCCGATGGCGAGGGCACGCGGCTCTATGTCAGCACGGCGACAGGCGAGGTGGTGGCGCGGCGCAATGATGCCTGGCGCTTCTATGATTTCTTCTGGATGCTGCACATCATGGATTATGATGATCGGTCGAACTTCAACCACCCGCTCCTGATCCTGTCATCCCTGTTCGCGCTCGGCATGAGCCTGTTCGGCTTCATCCTGCTCTTCCCCTGGCTGGGGCGGATGATCTCGCGGCGGAAGCTGGACTAGTCCTCGCACAGGCCGCAATCGCGGGCATGGTCGTGACCGGCGCGTTGGCGGCGGCGCCAATTGGCGATATGCGCGCCCAGCAGGATCGCCACACCGATCAGGGTGACGATGGATTCCACGGGCTGGGCAACAATGTGCGACGCCCCGGTCAGCATCAGCACGAGACCGGTACCGGCGGCCATCATGGTCCACAGCCCGGCGCGCATCGTCCGCTCACCCCAGAAGAAGGCGAGCAGCGTCACCGGAGCCGCCAGCAGGAAGAGCCAGAGATGCGCCTGCCCGTCGACCAGCGACAGGCGTTCCGCGATCTCCGGTGCCAGCGCAGGTGCCGCGACCGCAGCCGTCGGCAGGGCGAGGCAGTGAAACAGGCAGATGATCGACAGGCCGGCGCCTGAAACATCAAGCCAGGATTTCGTGCGATGGGTCATGGGGGTGCGGATCCGTCCTTCAGGACAGATGATATAATATAACATTCGCAAAATTCAAAGCGGCTTTGCCATGAGGAAATGGCAGGCCGCCATGCAAAAAGGGCGGCCCCGCGGGGAGCCGCCCTTCCTGTAGGTCGTCCGGTATCGGCTAGTTGCCGAAATCCAGCTCCGAGATGTGGAGCGTCGCCGGGGGTGTCCCCGCGGACGAGGAGTAGGTACCGACCCAGATGTCGTAGACGCCCGATTGCGGGTTCTCGAACATCAGGCCCGGATTGAGGCCTTCGGCACCGTCATCATTGCAGTACCAGTTGCCATCCGGCGCGTTCACGATGATCACCGTGTCCCGCTCGGACGTGGCCGACAGGTAGAGATCGAACGCGTTTCCGGCCGAGTAGTTCAGCTCGAAGTCCGGCGCCGCCGTGGTGTAACCCCAGCAGCCATCCGGCCCGTTGTCGCGGACATTGACATTGCCGCCCGCGGCGATCTGCACATTGTACGGATCCGGTGTGAACCCGCTGCGCAGCGAAACCGAGCCGTAATTGGACGGCAGGGTGTAGTCGAGCATGTTCTCCTGCGGGACCGGCGCACCGCCAAAGCCCAGCTCCGAGATGTGGAGCGTGGCCGCAGGCGTGCCCGCCGACGAGGAATAGGTGCCGACCCAGATGTCGTAGGTGCCCGATTGCGGGTCCTCGAACATCAGGCCCGGATTGAGACCTTCCGCGCCGTCATCATTGCAGTACCAGTTGCCGTCCGGCGCGTTCACGATGATCACCGTGTCGCGGTCCGACGTGGCCGACAGGTAGAGATCGAACGTGCGGCGCCGCCGTGGTGTAGCCCCAGCAACCGTCCGGTCCGTTCTCGCGGACATCGACATTGCCGCCCGCGGCGATCTGCACATTCACCGGGTCCGGCGTGAAGCCGGTCCGCAGCGAGCGGCTGCCGTAATTGGCGGGCAAGGTGTAGTCGAGCTGGTTCTCCGTCATCACCGGATCGCCACCAAAACCGAGCTCCGAGATATGGAGTACGGCCGGAGGCGTGCCGGCAGACGAGGAATAGGTACCAACCCAGATGTCGTAGGTTCCCGATTGCGGGTTCTCGAACATCATGGCCGGGTTGAGACCTTCGCCACCGTCATCATTGCAGTGCCAGGACCCGTCCGGCGCGTTCACGATCATCACCGTGTCCCGCGTCGACGTCGACGAGAGATACAGGTCGAACGTGCTGCCGGCCGTGTAGGTCAGCTCATAGTCCGGTGCGGCCGTGACATAACCCCAGCAACCATCAAGATAGTCGCTGGCATCAAGATCGCCGCCGGCGGACAGCTGGATGTTCACCGGGTCCGGCGTGAAACCGGTCCGCAGTGAGCGGCTGCCGAAATTGGCCGGCAGCGAGTAATCCAGGCCGGAGCCTTGCGAGACCGGGCGGGATCCGAAACCGATTTCCGACACGTAAAGCGTCGCCGGCGGCGTACCGCCCGACGAGGAATAGGTGCCGACCCAGACGCCGTACATGCCGGACGCCGGGCGCGATATCTGGATCCCGGGGTCGAGAGCCCCTTCACCGCCGTCATCGTCGCAATACCAGTTGCCGTTCGGTCCGCGGACGACAAGCGTGGTGTCGGTTTGCGAAATGGCCGACAGGAACAGATC
>CBDUFA010000332.1:0-2767 GCA_965366295.1 uncultured Hyphobacterium sp. | reverse complement strand
CGATTACCTGAACGCCCGCTATGGCGCGCGCGACCCGCTGCCCGAAGCGCATTTCGTGATCCACCGCCGCTCGGAGAGCGCCTATAACCGGCGTGCCTACATCACCTTCACCGACATTTCCGACACGCCGGATGACCGGCTGACCCAGTTCGTCTGCCATGAGCTGGCACATCACTGGAGCCTGGGCGCGGATTTCATGACGGTGGAGAACTGGCTCAATGAGAGCTTCGCCGAGTATGCCGGCGTGATGGCCTTGCGCGCCCGCTTCGGCGAGGCGGCTTTCCTGGACCGGATGCAGGGCTTCATGGACCAAATCGCGGGTCAGGACTTGCCGCCGGTCTGGGTGCCCGGCGCCAGCGAGCGCCGCCCCTACCTCGTGAATTACCGGGCCGGACCGGTCGCGCTGTGGCAGCTGGAAACCTATCTCGGCCGGCCCGCCTTCGCCGCCTTCCTCACCCGCTACATGGTGGACGGGATCGATACGACACCCGACCTGCTGGATCTGCTGGAGCAGATGGAAGGCGAGGCGGCGCGCGACTGGTTCGGGACGGAACTCGCGCGCACGGCGCAGTGATCACCGGACGGGACCCGGCACCGACCGGTCCCGGGTAAACAGGCGCCATCTTTCCCGTTTGTAATCTTTTCGGCCCCTGCTAGCGTTGCCGTGGGGGAGATACAGGATGATCCTTCAAAGGATTAGCAAGGCCGTACGCGAACAGAACTGGTTCGCGGTGACGCTGGAATTCGTCATCGTCATCGCCGGTGTGGTGATCGGTTTCCAGATTACCGAATGGCGCGGCGCGCAGGCGAACCGGGAGAGCGAAAGCATCTATCTCGCCCGCCTGCACCAGGACATGGTTCAATCGACCTGCACACTGCGATTGGATGCTTATGCCTCGAACAACTGGCATACGCGCGCGCGGCGGACGCTGGACGCGTTTTTAACCCACGATCCCGAAGCCATCGACGACACCGGTTTCGAGCTGATCGCGTCAACCCGCGTGCGCACCAGCTCGCTTAACCGCGCCACATTGAACGAGCTCGTCAATGGCGGCCAGATGAACCTCATCGCCGACGATGCTCTGCGCGCACGGATCGCCCAGGCCGATGCCGAATTTTCGTCGCGCGACGAGCTGATCCAGGTGCTGGTCGGTGCCCAGGACAGCTTTGTCCGGGATGTTCAAAACCGGCTGAGGCCGGTACCGGGAGAAGTCTATACCATCACCTATGACTTCGAGGCTCTGGCCAACGACGAGACATTCATAAATGCGCTCGGCCATTCGCTGCGCATCACGCACGTCAATATCGTCTGGCTGGAAGACCTCGCCGAGACCGCCGATGCGCTGCGTATCGCCGTCGCCGAGGCGATCGGCGAGGACACCGGCCCGCTGGATTGCGACCTGCCGGAGCTGACGCAATGATCCTGTCGCGCATCTCCAAGGCTGTCCGCGAACAGAACTGGTTCGCGGTCGCGATCGAGTTCGTCATCGTGGTTTCAGGCGTGCTGTTGGCATTTCAGGTATCGACCTGGCGTACCGAAGCCGATCAACGCGCCTATGTGCGCGATGTGCTCACCCGTGTGCACAGTGAATTGACCGGGCTGAGTGCCGTGCGCGCAAATTCTGTCGCATCGAGCGCCGAATACCTCGCTCTCCTGCTTGAAGCGCGCCCCATTGTCATGGGCGTTGTTGAGACTGATGCTCTAACGCTGGAGCAATGCGTTGCCATCGCGGTGTCGGATAACGGCAGCGGCGGCGTGCCGGACGGTATTCCTTCCCTGGACGAGCTGATGACAAGTGGCGCGGTGGAGAGCCTTGAGTCCGCTGATATCAGGCAATCAGCGATGGAGCTGTTCGCCAAGCGTGGTGTGGTACGGGCCTACGCCCAGCAAAGTGTGCATGAAGTTGTGAACCTGCCCGTCGCCTATCCCGACGCCGTGCAGCTCCTACTCATTCCTGACCCCGATGAAGTCGATGATGGTTGGGACATAAGCGCAAGGTGTGACCTTGCGGCGATGCAGGCATCGCCAGCCTTCCAGGCGGCTTTGCTTCAGAACATCTCGACTTACCGAGCCCATGTCGACTTCGACTATGGCTTTGTTGATGAAGCCATAGCAACGCTGCGCGAAGACCTGGAGAATGATTTGGGACTGAACGTGGAGGCAGCCCCATGATCCTTTCCCGCATCTCCCATGCCTTCCGCTCCCAGAACTGGTTCGCGGTGACGCTGGAATTCATCATCGTCATCGCCGGTGTGGTGATCGGTTTCCAGATCACGGAATACGCCTCGGCGCGGGCCGATGCAGAACGGCGTGCCATTGCGCTGGACCGGCTTCATGGCGAGGTCGAAGGCGCCGTGGCCATCCTGCAATGGCTCACCGAAATCTATGCCGAGCTCAACGCCGACCGGACGCAGGCGATCGAATATATCATCGCCGGAAACACCGATGCGCTGGACAATGAAGACATGGTCGACGCCGTCGTCTCGACATCATTGTTGCCGGCGTTTTCACCGCGGCAGGGCGTTTATACCGAGATTGTCAGCTCCGGCATGTTGTCCAGCCTGGGCGACGAGGCGTTCCGCGAGACTCTGGGTGACTACCAGGCCAGCGTCGTCTTTCTGCAAGGCCAGATCGACTATTTCCGGTCGACCAATGTGGCGCGTGAGGACGTCATGGACTTCGACTATACGCACCTGGAGTACGCGCCCGGCACGCCCCGCGAACGCATCCATGTGATCGACTGGGAGGCCGCCATTGCCGACCCTG
>CBDUFA010000331.1:0-2776 GCA_965366295.1 uncultured Hyphobacterium sp. | reverse complement strand
GGTCAGATAAGCATCAGGTAGCCCACTGTCCGCCGCGCCCGGGTTACGGCCTGGCGATTGATCGCTGGTCGCCGCCGAATTGCCGCTTGCATGCCAGCCGATCCGGAAGCCGGTTTCAGTCGGGACCACGCGAAGATCGGAGGCAATTCCGGACAGTTCGATCCGCATGTGCTGGCCCGTCTCCGCGGGTGACAACAGGATCGCCCTGATCCCTGTCTGGCCACGCGGTTCAATTCGCCGGGCACCCGGCACGAGCCCGCTCAGGTCCAGCTCGATCGTCTGGCCCTCTATCCGCGCGCCAAGGAGCTCCGGCGCTGTGTCGAAGGCAATGAAAATCTCGGGCGTTTCGCCACCGGAAAGCGACCGGACATCGCGGACATCCGCACCGGCCCCGACCGTGGCGACAAGGGATATCGAGGTGGCAAGAATGAACCGGCGCATGCTCAACGAGGTGAGCCGCGCCGGTTAACGAAAGCCTAACTTACCGGCGCACGCGGCCCGGCGCAGGAATCATATCCGAAAGCGCCGATCAGCGTGCCATTGGCCTGCCGGACGGATTCATAGACATAACAGGCATCGCCTTGTGCCGGCATTTCAGATCGCACGAAGATTGGATCGCCCTCGCCGAGCATAACGTCGACCGCGTTCAGTGGAACAACGGCATTCACCCGCCGGTCGCCGACCGTGACACATTCCCAGCGATTGCCGGAATGATCGGCCAGCCTGACAGCGGTGCCGCTGGCCGTTGAATACGCGAAGGTCACATGGTCCGCCTGGTTGCGTAATTCATCGACACAAAGGTCGATCGCCGGCATCCAGTCAGCAAGGTAGTTGGACCAACGGTCGTTCGTGGCGTTCTCCGACGCGCAGCCGCGATACCTTTCTCCCGCGATGACCAGCGTGGCGAAGTAGGAATCCGCGCCGTCATTGCAGGGCCCTGCCTGCAACATCACGAAGACTTCCTCACCGCTTGCGGTTTCGCCGGTGAAACGCCTCACACCCTCGTTGAGATAGGGTTCCTCGATATCCAGATTGGCATTCGCGGCCATGCCGCTGCCATTGAAATCGAAAGCCACATTGATGGTCTCGCCGGACGGCTCATAGACCATTGTGCCCTGCCATCCGCCCTCACCCGACATCTCGTAGCCGAAATGATTGTCCGGCAAATCCGTCGAGCGGGCCGGCTCATAGTCGAAGGCGCTGCTGGCTAGCCCGCCTCCCGGACTGGTGGTGGCACAGGCCGTCAACCCGGCTGCGGCAATCAATACCATGAAAATGCGTTTCATTTTGCGCTCCCCTGCGCGATAGTCCCCACTTCAAGGGCGATCATGCCATGAACCGAAAGGCCTTGCACGTGCAATCCCGAATTACCTTCGCCGCCTTGCTCGCCGTGGCCGGCCTGACCTGCGCCGCTTCCGCGGAGGACACGCATACCCCGTGGCAAGTGAGCACGGACGCATTGGGACCGATAACGTCGGAAACGCCCTTCTCGACCCGAATACTATCGAGCGCCGCCGGCTCGATGTCGTTCACGACGGGGACCCGCTCCGCCGAAGGTGAGCCCTACGACGTCATCATAGGCACAATCACCGGCCGCGATGGCGAAATCGTCATCACCGAAGACCCTCAATCGGGCTTCGTGGGTGGCGTGAATGTAACAATCCCGCACCTGATAGAGGGTGCAGGCGGCGATATTGGCGACACGTTCGCCGACCTAGACCTGTCATCGGCGGATTGTTTTCCCGGCGTCGAGGAACGGTCGGGTGATTTTGTTTGCTTTGATCCCGAACTCGGATTCCTGACCTATTGGTTCGCACCCCATGACTATGCCGGCCCGGATGGCGAATTACCGCCAACCGATACGATGAATGCGGCAACCCTCTTCGAGATCCGCTGGACGCCCGGCTTTTAGGGCAGCGCATGGAAATCGCCATTGTCGGATGCGGGATGGGTGGCATGGCGAGCGCAATCCAGCTTGCGCGCGACGGCCATGATGTCACCTTGTTCGAGGCGTTCGAGGCGGCACGACCGCTTGGTGCCGGCCTGCTCCTGCAGCCAACAGGGCTTGAGGCGCTCAACCGGCTGGGGCTCCAGGAGGAAATCAGGAACCGCGGGGCCGAAATCGACGGGCTGGTCGGCCGCCGCCCTGACGGGCGCCTCATCATGGATTTGCGATATGCGTTCGGCCGGTCTGGTGACATCGGTATCGGTATTCACCGCGCGACTCTTTTCGACGCCCTCTACGCGGCGATGCAGGCCGAGGGCGTCGACCTCCGCACGGGCGCTCCGGTCCGTGGTATCGACGACGCCGATCACCCTGCCCTGATCCTGGAAAGTGGAGAACGCGCTGGCCCCTTTGATTGCGTGATCGTCAGTGATGGCGCGCATTCACGATTGCGGAGTGTCATTGCTCCCGATGCGCGGGCTCCGCAATACCCTTGGGGCGCTGTCTGGGCGATCCGGCCGGATATGGACGGCCGATGGCATGAAGGCCGATGGCTTTCGCAGGTCTATAGCGGCACCCGGATCATGATCGGCATTCTGCCGGCGGGCGAAAACCCCGGCGATCCGGATGGTGCCCGATGTGTCAGCTTTTTCTGGTCGCTGGAGACGAACGCCGTCGATCAATGGCGCGCGTCCGGACTGGGCGCGTTCAAAGCCGAGGTGGAAAGTTTCTGGCCGGATGCCGCCGGCCTGCTGGAAGGCGTAAGCTCACTCGATGAGTTCGCCCCGGCAGCCTATCGCGATGTCCGCTGTCGGCGATGGTCGAAAGGCA
>CBDUFA010000330.1:0-2778 GCA_965366295.1 uncultured Hyphobacterium sp. | reverse complement strand
GCGCTGCGCGATGATTCCCGCAAGCTGATCGTCGGTCTCCAGAAGACGTATTCGGAGACCACCAACGTCTCCAACCTCAAGGTCAAGCATAACAATGTGCTGGGGTATTTCGTCGAGGTGACGGCCCGGCACGCTGATCCTCTGATGGCGCACGAGGATTTCATCCACCGCCAGACCATGGCCAATGCGGTGCGATTCACCACGACCGAGCTGGCCGAGCTGGAAGCGAAGATCGCGGGCGCTGCCGACCGGGCGCTGGCGCTGGAATTGGAGGCGTTCAACGGTTTCCGCGACCGCGTGGAAAGCCAGGCCGAATCCATCCGCGCACTGGCACGCGCGCTGGCCGAGATCGACGTCGCTGCGGCCAATGCGGAACTGGCCCGGACGGCGAACTGGACGCGGCCGGAATTGTCAGATTCTCCGGTTTTCGAGATCGCCAGCGGCCGGCATCCGGTGGTGGAGGCCGCGCTGAAACGCGATGGCGAGGCGGGGTTCACCCCGAATGATTGCCGGATCTGCGGGGTTGGCGAAGCCGGCGCCCGCCTTCTGCTGGTGACCGGGCCGAACATGGCGGGCAAGTCCACCTATCTCCGGCAGAATGCATTGATGATCATTCTCGCGCAGGCCGGCCTCTATGTGCCGGCTGCCAAAGCGCGGATCGGCATTGCCGACCGGCTGTTTTCGCGTGTCGGCGCGGCGGACGACCTGGCGCGGGGCCGCTCGACCTTCATGAACGAGATGGTCGAGACCGCCGCGATCCTGAACCAGGCCACGCCGCGCAGCTTCGTGATCCTCGACGAGGTTGGCCGGGGCACGTCGACATTCGACGGGTTGTCCATTGCCTGGGCTGCCGCCGAACACCTGCACGAGGTGAATACCTGCCGCGCCCTGTTCGCCACGCACTATCACGAGATGACGCGGCTGGCCGAGGAGCTGAAAGCGGCTGGAAATCTCAGCCTCAAGGCCAAGGAATGGAAGGGCGAGCTGGTTTTCCTGCACCAGGTTGCCGAAGGCCCTGCGGACCGCTCCTATGGCATCGAGGTGGCGCGTCGGGCCGGACTGCCGGTGGCGGCGATCGAGCGGGCGAAGACCATTCTGGAACGGCTGGAAAGCGAGGATGCGCCGGCAGCCGCGCTGGCAGAGCTGCCATTGTTTTCCGCCACGCCGGTCGCAGCGCCCGTGCGGCCCTCGCGCCTGAGCGAGCGCATGAAGCTGGTGAAACCGGACGAATTGAGCCCGCGTGAAGCGCTCGATTGCCTCTATGAGTTGAAAGCCCTGTCGAGCGAAGACAATGAGTGACGCCCCGCGCGGTGCAGGCTAGTTTCGGTGTCCATGCTGGTTTCCGCCCTGCCTGCCTCCCTTGATGGATTGAAACTGCGCGCTGAGCTCGCGGCGGCGTTGGGCGAAAAAGGCTGGGCCGATCCACCATCGCGGCAGGCCGCGATCGGGCGTATCAAGGCAGCCATATCCGAAGGCCGTGAAGCCGCGTTCCGCAAGCTGGACGGGTCCGGAGGCGGGTTGGAAGCGGCGCGCTTCCTGTCAGGCGTGATGAATGCCGTCTTGGGTGCGGCTTATGACTCGCTCGCCGCAGAGGCCGGAAAAGCGGCCAATGGCATCTCGCTCCTGGCAATAGGCGGATATGGTGCCGGCGAGCTGGCGCCGAGTTCGGATATCGACATCCTGTTTCTCAAGCCGGACCGGGGTGGCAAGGCGCAAGAGGCGTTTCTCGAGCAGGTCACCTATGTGCTCTGGGATTCCGGGCTCGACATTGGCGGCGGCGCGGTCCGCACCATCAAGCAGACCCTCAAGATCGCCAACGAGAATATCGGTGAGCGAACCTCGCTTCTTTCGCTCCGGCATCTGGCGGGCGACCCGGCGCCGGCGGAGGCTCTCCGCCAGGCCTTGCGCGCCGAAGCCCAGTCGAGCGGCGCGGAATTCGTCGAGGCGAAGCTGGCCGAGCGGGACAACCGCATCGCCAAGGCCGGCAATTCCCGATACACGGTCGAGCCCAATGTAAAGGAATCCAAGGGCGGGTTGCGCGATCTCCAGCTGCTGCGCTGGCTGGCCCAGTTTCTTTACGGTGCGGACGCCTTCGAGCGCTGGGTATCGTCCGGTCTGCTGACCGTGTCCGACGTCGAGAAATACCTGCGCGCATCGGATTTCCTCTGGACGGTCCGTTTCCATATCCACGCGATTGTCGGCGGCAAGGATGACCGGCTGACCTTCGATATACAGCCGGAAGTCGCGGCCCGTATGGGATATGATGACAAGGCGGCCGAAAGTGCGGTCGAACGCTTCATGCGGCGTTACTTCCTGACCGCGATGGATGTCGGCAGCCTGACGCGGCTGGTCTGCGCGAAGCTGGAATCCGACCATCGCAAGTCCCGCCCGCGGGGCCTTGCGCGCTTCCTGCCGGAAACCGATACCGATGGCGACCCCGTCGACAAGGCTTTCCGGCTGGTCGACGGGCGGCTGGATTTCGTTGACCCGGCTGACATCGAGGGCGATCCGGTATTGCTGATGCGCCTGTTCTGGGCGGCCTCGATGATGGGCGTGGACCTGCATCCCGACGCGATTGCCATCGTCGGGCAGAATATCCGCCGGATCGATGATGAATTCCGGTCAGACCCCCGCGCTGTCCGGGTCTTCTTTTCCATCCTGCTTGATTCCGCCGCGCCGCATCTTGTCCTCCGCCTGATGACAGAGGCCGGTCTGCTCGGTCAGTTCATCCCGGAATTCGGCGGGATTGTCGCGCGGACCCAGTTCAACATGTATCAC
>CBDUFA010000329.1:0-2779 GCA_965366295.1 uncultured Hyphobacterium sp. | reverse complement strand
CATGGCGCCGCCCCGGCCACCGCCCTGCATCTGGCGCATGAAATAGATCCACACACCGATCAGCAGCAGGAAGGGGAACCAGCTCAGGAGCACGCTGAACAGGTTGAAACCGGAATCGGCGGGGCGCGTGCTGATGTCGACGTCATTCTCGCGCAGGATGTCATACATGCCGGCGTCATTTTCCGGGATATAGGCGCGCACGCTGCCATCGCCGGTCATGATGGTGTCGCCATCAATCGTGACCTGATTGATCTGGTCGGTTTCCACGCGCTGGATGAATTGCGTGTAGCTCACTTCCTGCGCGCCCGACGCACCTTGCGAGGGCTGCAGCAGGTTGAAGAGCGCCACCAGCAGGAGGATCATGATGGCCCAGATCATCAAATTACGAATATTCATGTCGTCATTCCGTCGTTCAAACGCCGATTGCCATCCCGATATGGGGCATAATGTCCGCTAATGCGAGCCTTGCGCCGTTTGGTCGCGCAGTTGTGTATGAAACCATTGCGGCGCCCGATCTCCAAACAGATTGCGAGCCATGAGTTCGTGTGCCAACCAGCGCGCCGCTTCGCAACGCGGCTCCAGCCCGACAAAGCCCTGAAACTCATCGCCTTTCCAGACCCCGGGCAGGCCGGGGCGCGACAATGGCATGACGCCGGCAACGTCTTTCATGGCGAAGCCGGGCGGCGTCCGGCGCTGCAGCGTGTGCACATCGACATCCGTCGCGGTGATTTCAAACCGCCCGTCCCAGAGCAGCCCCGCGCCTGTCTGCATCCGTTCGGGGCCGGTCTGGCTGTGGTCGGCGCGACCGGTCTCGCAACCGGGATCGCGGATCAGGACGGGCCTGTTGCGGCGGTAATGCGTGGCCACACCCGCCGTCGTGACCGGCTGGCCTTCGGTCAGGGACCTGGCGATCCGGCGGGCCGCCTTTCGGTCGGGTGCCGGGTTGCCTGACACCGCCGCCCGCGCGGCATCGAGCGCGGCCAGCGGGGCGGTCTGCGCATTCTCGAACGACACGCAGCCCCAGGCATGAAAGACGGCGTTCTCCATCAGCCAGCGGGCAGCGGTTTCAGCTTCATCGGCTTTCCGGTCCCGGATCGCATCCGCCAGCCGCGCAAGCCGGGCCGGGTCAAAGCCATGGCGTTCCAGGCGCGCCAGTACCTGGCGGTCGACAACGCGGCTAAAGGCGGGATTGTCATTGGAGGGATCATCGATCCAGCGCTCGCCGCGCCTTGTCAGCCAGTCGCGGAGCGCGGCCCGGCGCACGCCCAGCAGCGGGCGAACAAGGCGCAGACCACGCCCTTGCGGCCAGAGCGGCAGCGGGTCGCTGTGCGACATGCCCGACAGGGCGTCGAAGCCACCGCCGGCCACAAGACGGCGCCAGACGGTCTCGGCCTGATCATCCAGCGTGTGGCCGAGCAGGATGGTGGTGGCCCCGTGTTCGCGCGCCAACCGGGCAAAGCTGCGCAGGCGGAAATCGCGGGCGGCGGCCTGCAAGCCGCGTTCCGGCTTGGCGTCCTCCCACCGGATGATGACCGGGTCCAGTCCGAGGCGGCGGGCGCGTTCGGCGATGATCTCCGCCTCGCTGGCGGATTCCGTGCGCAGGCCATGGTCGATCGTGACCGGAATGAGCGTGGTGCCCCCATCCCTTGCCCGGTCGGCCGCGACCAGCAGCAAGGCCAGGGAATCGCCGCCGCCGGACACGCCGATCAGGCAGGGGCCGGTGTCCAGCCCCGCAAGATGTTCAGTGACGGTATCGGGAGAAAAGCCCAGCGCGGTCAGCGGCAGCCGGCACGCAGGGCTTCACGTTCCGCGCGGGCGGTGGCGTTCGGCCCGGCCGACGGGAATTCCCGCGAGAAGCGCGCCAGTGTCTGGCAGGCCTCGTTATTGCGGCCCAGCGCGCCCAGCGAGGAGGCCAGCCGCACCAGCGCGTCAGGCGCGACCGATCCGTTTCGTTCCTCGCGCAGCGAGGTGATGTAGGCCTCGGCGGCGGACGAGTAATCGCCCCGGACATAATAGGTTTCGCCGAGCCAGAACCAGGCTTCGTCGATCAGCTCGTCATCGGGGAAATCGGCGATGAATGTGGAGAAATCCTCCTGCGCGCCGTCGAAATCGCCATCGAGGAGCTTGGCCCGGGCCTGGCCATAGGCCTGGTTGGCGCTCATGGCCGGGGCGCGGTTTGCGCCCGGCTCGGCCAGCGGCCGCCCGCCGAGCGGCTGGGTCGCGGCGGCCCGGTCGGCGGCATAGGGATCGCCGGCATCGGTGACGGCCAGTTGCCCGCCGGTCAGGTCGCGCGGACCGGCGCCCGACGCGCTGCCGGAATTCCCGCCGGCATTGCCGGTCATCGCCGTGTCGTCCTCGACCGGGTCGATCGGATTGCCATCCTCGTCATATTGCGGCTGCGGGCGGGACCGGAGCGCTTCGACCTGGTTGCGCAGACGCTCGATCTCGCGGTCCTGCCGGTCGATCCGCTGGCCCAGCTGGCGGTTCTCGAACTCCAGGCGCTCGGCCTGGCCGGTAGCTTCCTGGACCTGGTATTCGAGGTCCGAGATCCGCGACAGGTACTGGTCATTCTGCGAGATGCGCTGGGCTTCCATCTCGGCGAAGCGCGCTTCCAGCGCGTCGAGGCGGCGGGCCAGCTCGCGGCGCGACTGGGCGTCTGCAGGCGCCGCGACAATGATCACGGCGAGGAGGGGAAGGATAAAACGGGTCATGGCGGGTCATCCCTGTCTTCGGCCTGTTGGGGCACGGGATAAGCAATCGAGGGGGCGAAAATACGGCG
>CBDUFA010000328.1:0-2784 GCA_965366295.1 uncultured Hyphobacterium sp. | reverse complement strand
TCGAACAGCTCGGCCGCACCCGCACCGACGAATATGCCTGGCTGCGCGACGATAACTGGCAGGAAGTGATGCGCGATCCGTCAGTGCTCGATCCGGATATCCGCGCCCATCTCGAAGCCGAGAACGCCTATTACGAGGCGGTGATGGGGCCGACCGAAGCCCTCCAGGAGCGTATCTTCCAGGAGATCCGGGGCCGCATCCGCGAGGATGACAGCTCCGTGCCCGAACGCGACGGCGAGTACGAGTATTACACCCGCTTCCGCGAAGGCGGGCAGTATCCGATCTATGCCCGCCGCCCGGTCGACCCGATGACGCCGGAAGAGGATTCCGAGCAGATCCTGCTGGATGGCGATGCAGAAGCCGAAGGCATCGAATATCTCGATTTCGGCAATGTCGATCACAGTCCGGACCATCGCTGGCTGGCCTATGCCGTCGATACCCGCGGATCGGAGTATTACGAGATCCGCATCCGCGACCTCGCCACTGGCGAGGATGTCGTCACCATGACGGATGAGAGCACCGGCAATTTCGCCTGGTCGAATGATTCCAGCACGCTGTTCTGGGTCTGGCGCGATGCTAATGGCCGCTCCAAGCAGGTCTACCGCCAGGTGCGCGGCGAAACTGCAAGCGAGCTGGTCTATGACGAGGCCGATGACGGCTTCTTCGTCAATGTCGGCCGTACCGAGGGCGACAGCTATATCGCCATCGCGACCGCCGGCCACACCACCAGCGAGCTGCGCCTGATTGATGCGGACAACCCCGCCAGCGAACCCATCCTGGTCGCGGAGCGCGAGACCGATGTGGAATATTCGCTGACCGAGACCGGAGACGGTTTCTTCATCCTGACCAATCTCGGCGGTGCCGTGGACTTCCAGGTCATGCGCGCCCCGCTGGATGCGCCGCAGCGCGACAACTGGGAAAGCGTGATTGCCCACCGCCCCGGCACGCTGATCACCGGCCTGGTCGGCTTCCGAAACTGGCTGGTGCGCGTGGAGCGTGAAAACGCCCTGCCCCGCATTGTCGTCCGTAATCTGGAGACCGGCGAAGAGCACAATATCGCCTTCGAGGAAGAGGCCTATTCGCTCGGCGTCGATGCCGGCTACGAGTTCGCCACCGACATGCTGCGCTTTTCCTATGAATCGCCGTCCACGCCGGAAGAGACCTATGATTACAACATGGCGACGCGCGAGCGCGAGCTGCGCAAGCGCCAGGAAATCCCGTCCGGCCACGATCCGGAAGACTATGTCGTGCGCCGCATCATGGCCCCGGCACATGATGGCGAAATGATCCCGGTGACGATTCTCTATCACCGCGACACGCCGGTCGACGGCTCCGCGCCGCTGATGCTTTACGGCTATGGCAGCTATGGCATCACCATCCCGGCCGCCTTCCGGGTCACGCCGCTTTCGCTGGTCGACCGCGGCATGATCTACGCCATCGCCCATATCCGCGGCAGCCAGGCGCGCGGCTATGGCTGGTATCTCGATGGCAAGCTGGAAAACAAGATCAACACCTTCCGCGACTTCGTTTCCGCCGGGGAGGCCCTGATCGATGAAGGCTTCACCTCGCGCGGGAACATGGTGGCTTATGGCGGATCGGCCGGTGGCCTGCTGGTCGGCGCCGCGATCAATCTCCAGCCGGATCTGTTTGCCGGCGCGATCGCAGCAGTGCCGTTCGTCGATGTGATCAACACCATGTCGGATCCGAGCCTGCCCCTGACCCCGCCGGAATGGCCGGAATGGGGCAATCCGATCGAGGATCCGCAAGCCTATGACACGATCGCGGAATACAGCCCCTACGATAATGTCACGGCGATGGCCTACCCCCATGTGCTCGCCACGGCCGGCCTGACCGATCCCCGTGTGACCTATTGGGAGCCGGCCAAGTGGACGGCGCGCCTGCGCGCCACGCGGACCGATGACGGGCTGACCCTGATGCGCACCAATATGGGCGCCGGGCATGGCGGCGCTTCGGGCCGCTTCGACAGCCTGCGCGAGACCGCAGAGAACTGGGCCTTTGCGCTGATGACGGTCGGCCTCGCCGACGCGGAAGTCACGGAAATGGCCACGGCAGCGGAATAATGCGTCAGGGGCGGCCAGGCAGCCGCCCCTTTCCATTCTCGCATTAATCCGTGATTTCGTAGTCGATCTGGGCCGTGACACCGCGCTGGATGACCGGTGAACCATTGTCCATGGCCGCAGTATAACGCCAGCGCTGGACCGCACGGACGGAATTGCGTTCGAACAAGCTGCTCGTGCAATAGCTCGCCCGGACATTGATCGGCGTTCCATCCGTGCCGACATCGAATATCATCGAACAATATCCTTCCACGCCGCGCTCCAGCGCACGCGGTGGATAAACGGGAGGAATCCGCACGGTCGGCGTCGGATTGGCAGTCCCGGCAAATGCAACGCGCTCGGCCGAAATTTCGCCTCCGGATACGGGCGGCAATTCTCCGATCACCACTTCCATGCCGGTATCTGGCAATCCTGCACGCGGAATATCGATTACCGGCGGTGGCGGCGGCGGATCAACCGCATCAACGGGTGCCAACGGCTCGTCCGGTACAGGATCGATGACGGTGACACGTGGAAACAGCTCGTAGTCGATTTCATTGACGCTGGGTCCCGGTTCTCCCTCGACCGAGATCAGATAGGCCATCAACGCGGCCAGCGAGATGGTGATCAGGCCCGCCAGCGGCAGGCTCATTGTGGTCCGAAACATGGTGTGCATCGGGCGCTCCCCTTCCTTGCGCCCCCTCATCCCCGAAGATGACATTCCTGT
>CBDUFA010000327.1:0-2794 GCA_965366295.1 uncultured Hyphobacterium sp. | reverse complement strand
TTACGGAATTATCCGACCGGATTGACGCGCTGGAAGAAGAAAGCATTGGCCGCGCTGCCGGCCTGCGCAGCGAGCTCGCCGACATCCGCCGGTCGACCATCGCCCTGCGCCGCTATATTGCGCCGCAGCGGGATGCCCTGGCACGCCTGGCCACAGAACCGGGCGACTGGCTCGGGCGGAAGGCACAGCTGCATCTGCGCGAGACGGCCGACCAGGTCACCCGGTTGGTCGAGGAGCTGGATTCGATCCGCGATCGCAGCGGTATCCTGAACGATCAGCTGGCCGACCGCCGCGCCGAGGAAATGAACACCAACATGATGGTGCTCTCGGTGGTGGCGGCGATTTTCCTGCCGCTCGGCTTCCTGACCGGGCTCCTGGGGATCAATGTCGGCGGCATGCCGGGTGCCGACAACCCGATTGCCTTTTACGTCGTTTGTGCGATTTGCGCGCTGATCGGCGGCGGGCTGACCTGGTTCTTCCGCAAGAAGGGCTGGTTCTAGGCGCGCCGGCCAACGGATCTGACGCAGCCGTGAAGACCGGGCGGTTTAAACCGCCGCACCGACACTTATATCCGGGATCAATTCACACGCGAGGGATCGATCATGTCCGACACGCACACATGGACACCGCCGAAAGTCTGGACCTGGGAAAAGGACGACAATAACCGTTTCGCCAGCATCAACCGCCCCGTCGCCGGCGCGACGCATGACAAGGCATTGCCGGTGGGCAAGCATCCGCTGCAGCTCTATTCGCTGGCGACGCCCAATGGCGTGAAGGTGACGGTCCTGCTCGAAGAGCTCCTGGCCAGCGGCCATGCGGACGCGGAATACGATGCCTGGCTGATCAACATCAATGAAGGCGACCAGTTCTCGTCCGGCTTCGTCGAGGCCAATCCCAATTCCAAGATACCGGCCCTAGTGGATCATTCGGACGGCACGCCGCGGCGGGTGTTCGAATCCGGTTCCATCCTGGTCTATCTGGCCGAGAAATTCGGCGCCTTCCTGCCCACCGATACGGACAAGCGCACCGAGACCTTCAACTGGCTGTTCTGGCAGATGGGTGCAGCGCCGCTGCTCGGTGGCGGATTCGGGCATTTCTATGCCTACGCCAACGAGAAGCAGAAATACCCGATCGACCGCTATGCGATGGAAGTGAAGCGCCAGATGGACGTGCTCGACCGCAATCTCGCGGACCGGGAATTCATCATTGGAGATGAATACACCATCGCCGATATGGCGATCTTCCCCTGGTATGGCGCGATGGCCAAGGGGCTGCTCTATGACGCCGGCGAATTCCTGTCGGTGCACGAATACACGAATGTGATCCGTTGGGCCGAACAGATATATGCCCGCGAGCCGGTGAAGCGCGGGCGCATGGTCAACCGGGCCTGGGGTGAACCCTCCAGCCAGCTGCTCGAACGCCATGACGCGTCGGATTTCGAAACGAAGACACAGGACAAGCTCGGCGCGGCCTGAGGCCGGATCAAAGGCCCGGCAGGGCCAGGCGCGCCATGAAAACCAGTACCAGGCTGATCAGGATGATCATCATCAACAGCGGAATCAGCCCGGCACCCTTGCCGACTTCGGGCTCATCTTCGCGCGCCAATATGCGCCGGCGCACGACGAAATAATGAAGGGTGGAGAACACTAACAAGAGGGCGCCCAGGCCGATCAGGATCAGCGTCCCTGTGCTCACCAGCAAGCCATCGCCAATGTCGGCGAACTGTGCGATCGCAACGCCGAAGGCAACACTGGCCACGGCCGTACGTACCCAGGCCAGATAGGTCCGCTCTGCAGCGGCTAGGTCCCTGAAATGTTCGATCATGCCTCACCCTGTTCCATTGCGGTCTTCCGCCAATATTCCGGCATGATGGTCGATACGCAGGGAAAGGCAAACGGCATCGAGAGGGTCGAGTTTCTGCAAACCATTCGCATCTGCTGATAAACCAACGGCTTGCGTGGATTTGACCCGCAGAAAAGCGGCCATTTCGCCTTGCGAGTGAAGTCGGCTCGCACTAGCTTCCGGCCCGACCGTGCGGGGGCAATTGGTCAGGCCTGACTCGCGATTCCGCGAAGGCCACCCCCGCTTGCTGACTTGGGGCGATCCGTCATGAATGCGCTTCTGCTCGAATATCTTCCGATCCTGATTTTCCTGGGAATCGCTGCAGCCATGGGCATCGGCTTCATGCTGGCCGCTTATGTACTGGCACCGTCCAAGCCGGATCCGGAAAAGGTCTCGACCTATGAATGCGGCTTTGAGGCCTTCGACGATGCGCGCATGAAGTTCGATGTGCGATTCTATCTCGTCGCCATCCTGTTCATCATCTTCGACCTGGAAGTGGCCTTCCTCTTCCCCTGGGCGGTGACGCTTGGCGAGACCGGCCTGTTCGCCTTCTGGTCGATGATGGTCTTCCTCGGCGTCCTGACCGTGGGTTTCATATACGAGTGGAAAAAAGGCGCGCTGGAGTGGGAGTAGATCATGGCTGAGAACACCATCATCCCTGCGGGTTCTGCCGGCCGCGCCGCCACCCCGCAATACGATCCGAAGAAGCATGACCCGTTTTTCGACGGCGTCTCCGATGCGCTGGCCGACAAGGGCTTCATCGTGGCGGCGTCCGACGACCTGATCACTTGGGCGCGGACCGGTTCGCTGATGTGGATGACCTTCGGTCTCGCTTGCTGCGCCGTGGAAATGATGCAGGCGGCGATGCCGCGCTATGATGTCGAGCGCTTCGGCTTCGCCCCGCGGGCTTCGCCGCGCCAGTCCGACGTGATGATCGTGGCCGGCACGCTCA
>CBDUFA010000326.1:0-2820 GCA_965366295.1 uncultured Hyphobacterium sp. | reverse complement strand
GCTGCAAATCGAATTCTTCGGTCCGATCCAGGACCGGTTCGGGCAGGCTTCATTGCAACTTGAAGCGACAACAGCGCCAACCTCGCGCGATGCCCTGATCGATCTTCTGGCAGATGCGCATGACAGCGCCGCGGCGCTGCGCGATCCGCACCTGCAGCTGGCGATTAACGACGTCCTCATACCGGCCGGAATGAGCTTGCAGCTCGGCGATGGGGACCGCATCGCATTCCTGTCGCCATTCTCGGGCGGTTGATGTCCGGGATGAAAGTCCTCCTGACCGGCGATCCGCTGGATGTCGCGGCGCTGCACCGGCTTGCCTCGACGTCGCCGGACTGCGGAGCGGTGGCAAGTTTTACCGGTCAGGTCCGTTCGGGCAGCGGGCTGGATGCGCTCGAATTACAACATCATCCTGTATTGACCCAGCAGGCGCTGGAGCAGATCGCGGCGGATGCCGGCGCGCGTTTCGGTGCGAAGCAGCTGGTCCTGGCGCACCGGTATGGCCGCATGGATGTTGGCCAGCCGATCGTGTTTATCGCCTGCGCGTGCGCTCACCGCCGGGATGCGCTCGACGCGGTGAGCTATATGATCGATCTGACCAAGACCCGCGCTCCGTTCTGGAAGCGCGAATGGCGTGGCGGCGAGGCCCGATGGGTCGAACCTACCGAGGCAGACCAGGCCGCGGCCCGGCAATGGATGGAGACCCGCGTATGAGCACGATTCCCCAACCGGTCGGCTTTGCCGTGATGACGGTCTCCGATACGCGCGACGCCGCCAGTGACAAGACCGGACCGTGGTTGCGCGAGCAGATCGCAAGCGAGGGACATGCGGTGATCGATCATGCCATCGTGCCGGACGATGTCGGGCAGATACAGGCGAAACTCCGCGGCTGGATTGCGAACCCGGCTGTGCATGCAGTGATTGCCACGGGCGGAACCGGGTTGACCGGCCGCGATGTGACGCCCGAAGCGTTGCGACCGCTGTTCGACAAGGAGATCGACGGTTTCGCCGCGGTATTCCACCAGGTGAGCTTCCGGTCGGTTGGCGTATCCACGCTGCAATCGCGTGCGCTCGCGGGGATTGCCGGCGGCACTTATGTGTTCGGTATTCCCGGCTCCAGCGGGGGCTGCAAGGATGCCTGGAACCACGTGTTGCGCGACGAGTTCGACCGCAATCACAAGCCTTGCAACCTGGTCGAGCTGATCCCGCGACTGACCGAGCGCTGACATGATTTCCCTTGCCGAAGCGATCCAGCATGTGCGCGCCAGCGTCCCCCGGTTCGGGACAGAAACGGTATCCCTCCGCGATGCTTTCGGCCGGGTCCTGGCCGAGCCGGTTGCAGCGCGGCGAACCCAACCACCCTTCGCGGCCTCGGCCATGGATGGCTATGCTGTCCGCTCCAGCGATCTGGCGGGCGACCGGCCGCAATTCCGGCTGGCAGGTGAATCCGCGGCCGGCCATGGGTCGGCGCATGTGCTCGCAGCAGGCGAAGCAATGCGGATCTCGACGGGCGCCCCCATGCCCGCAGGGGCGGACCAGGTCGTGATCCAGGAAAACAGCAGGATCGATGGCGATCGCCTCTTCCTGGACGATTCTGCCCAGCCCGGCGCGAATGTCCGCGCTGCGGGAATTGATTTCCGCGAGGGCCAGAGGCTTCTGGAAGCGGGTCAACACCTCACACCGGAGACGATATCGCTGGCGGCGAGTGGTGGATTCGATGCGCTGCTGGTGATGAAACGGCCGCGCGTCGCCATCCTCTCGACCGGGGATGAGCTGGTTGAACCCGGAACGCAGACCGGGCCGGACCAGATCATCAATTCACTGGCCCCGGCTCTGGAGGGGCTGGTGTCGGCCTGGGGCGGTATTCCCATCTATCTCGGCATCGCCCGTGACACGCGCGCGGATGTCGAGGCGCGGCTGGATGCCGCCCGGGAATTCGACTTGCTGGTTACCATCGGAGGGGCTTCCGTCGGCGATCACGACCATTTGCGCCCGGCCTTCGATGCGCTGGGCGGACGCATGGTCTTCGAGAAAATCGCGGTCAAGCCGGGCAAGCCGACCTGGTTCGGGTGGCTGGACGATTGCTGGTGTGTCGGGCTTCCCGGCAATCCGGTGTCGGCGCTGGTGATGGCGCGGCTGATCCTGAAAACCGCGCTGGATGCGGCGCTGGGACGGGCTGACGCGCTGGTGTTTGAAACCGTGACCGCCGGGAGTGATCTCCCCGGCAACGGATCGCGCGAGACTTTTATCCGGGCCGTGGAGCGGGCAGGGCAGGTGCGGCCGCTGGACAACCAGGATTCCTCGGCACTCTTTGCGTTGGTCGCGTCCAACTGCCTGATCCGGCGACCGGCCCAGGCCGGCCCGGTGCGCTCCGGCGAGGCCGTGGATATCCTGCGCATTGCCTGACCGCTGCCCGGTCAGACGCTGGTGGCCCCGTAATAGAGCGTGACGACGTGACGGGCTTCGGCGAAGAACAACCAGCGCTCGGCGATAATCCCCAGTGCGCAGGACAATGCCGAAACACCCAGCCAGACGACCGGAATGGGCATGTGACCCCACCCGACCGCGGCCATTAGTGCCAGCGGAAGCAGGAAACCGAGGCCGATGGCATAGCGCCGTAGCTGGGCGCCGTGTTTTCGCGCGATCCGGAAGCCCATCTCCTCCATGAGGTAATTGCTTTCCGTGTGAGGGGCCTCGATCAGCGTGACCTTGGCCGGGAAGGCAGTTGCCTCGTCCCTTGCCAGCCGCAGATGCTGTGGCCGCAAGCCTAGCGTCATCTTGCCCGCCTCGGGCAGATCGACGCCCGTCAGATCGAATTCGGCG
>CBDUFA010000325.1:0-2827 GCA_965366295.1 uncultured Hyphobacterium sp. | reverse complement strand
TTCTTCGCGCCATCCCAGGACAGGGCCAGCACCGCATCGGTCTCGATACCATCACGCCCTTTCAAGCGGGCTTCAAACCGGCAGACGCCTTCATCGCCAGCCGACTTGCGAATCGCCCTGGCGGTCTCGGCCGGTAGGAATTCGTCAAGCGCCGGCAGCGGATCGGACGGGGCGAGGTCCAGCCATTCGCGGAAGGTGGCGTTGGCCGCAAACAGGGCGCCCTCCCCATTCGTGGCAAACAGGCCGACAGGTGAATTATGGGTCCAGTCACCGGTCGGAACGGACCCGGCCGCGCTGGTCTCATCGACCAGCGGCATCAACCGCCAACTGATATGATCCTTCCCGGATGGACGGGCTTCGAGGCAATATTGCGAAATCTCGCCTTCCGCTTCGGGCAGGTCTGGCAAACGTTCGCGCGCAACCTCGCCATTTCGGGCTGCTTTCGCCAGCCGATAGATCGCGCCATCACCGCTGGCCGCCCAGATCCGCTCGAGCGCCGGCAAGGTCGCAGCCTGTCCCGTTGATGAAAAGCGGGCCGCCAGGTCGCGGTAGGCCGCATTGCCCCAGCGCACGGCGCCGCGCCGGTCGGTCACCAGCACCGGGTCTTCAAGGGTTTCGAGCGCCTCCAGCGCCAGCCCGGCCGGGCCCGGCTCGACATAGCGGTCGACCTTCTCGCGCATCGAGCGCCCCGCTGCTTCTCCCGCCGCCAGGGCGTAGAGCATGCCAAAGGCCGCGATCGCGATGCCACACAACAGGATAAAACCGTTCCAGACCATGGCGGACGCGGCAAACAATGCCACGGCCGACACGCTGAGAATTCCGAGCCCGACAACCCATTGAAGCCCGCGCCGCAATCCCGGCGACAGGAAGGGAGACTTCATGGTTTCAACAGGTTCGGTGAGGTCGGCCATGTCTCTGTCCTTATGCGAATCAATATCCGCCCGGTGAAGTCTAACCCGGTTGCGTGTTTTGTGCGCGCTTGCCGGAGAGCGTCAGCACGTAACCGATCACCTTGGCCACGGCCTGGAAATGTTCGGTCGGAATCGTTTCATCGATCTCAACGCTCGCGAAGAGGGCGCGTGCCAGCGGCGGGTCCTCGACGATCGGCACATCATTGTCCTGCGCCAGTTCGCGAATATTGAGCGCGACCTGATCCACGCCCTTGGCAACACAGATCGGCGCCGGCGTCTCGCCCTGCTCGTATTTCAGCGCCACGGCGTAGTGCGTCGGGTTGGTGATGACGACGGTAGCGTCCGGGACCGACGCCATCATGCGGCGCTGGGCGCGCTCCTGGCGTATCTGGCGCAGCTTGGCGCGCACCTGGGGATCGCCTTCACTCTGCTTCAGCTCGTCCCGGATTTCCCGCCGTGACATACGATTGCGCTTCATGAAGCTTTGCCGTTGGAAGACGTAATCAGCGGCTGCGATGAAGGCGTAGGCCACCAGCGCCGCGACAAGCACCAGAAGGATGTCCTGGCGGATGATGGTCAGCAGCGCCGACAGGTCGAGCTGCGGCATGCCCGCCAGCTCGCCGCGCTTGGGCCAGATCACCACGAAGACGGCCGCCGCGACCACGACCATCTTGCCAACGCCCTTGAGGAAATTGGCAAAGCCCTGCGGCCCGAACATGCGCTTCAGGCCCTCGGCCGGATTCAGCTTGGACAATTTCGGCTGCATCTTTTCGGTCGTGAACATCAGGCCGGTCTGCATCAGATGACCAGCCAGTCCGGCCAGGGCGATCACGCCGAAAGCAAGCCCGACCGCCGAAATCACACGCCAGCCCAATGCCAGGCTTTCCGCGCGCAAGGCGGCGGGCTCCAGGCTCATGGTGTGAGCATTGGACAGAAATAGGCTCAGATCAGCCGACAATGAGCGTGCCGCAGCGGGCGCCATGACACCAATCACGACGAGCCCCGACGCCAGAACGAACCAGCCCGGGACTTCCTGGGATTTGGGCACATCGCCTTTCTTGCGCGCGTCCTGCAGCCGACGCTGTGTCGGCTCCTCGGTTTTCTGGCTGTCGTCCTGATCGTCGGCCATGGACTATTGGAACTCCACGGCAAAGGTTTCTATGCGCGAAAGCCAGAGTGTCGCCATGGCCCCCAGCGCGATCGAGGTGATGAACAGCCCGGCCATGATGTTGGACGGCATGGCAATGAAGAAGATTTGCGCCTGCGGCATCAGGCGCGAAAGCACGCCGAGGCCGAAATAGAAGACGAGGCCGAAAACGATCAGCGGCGACGCCATCTGCACGCCGATTGTGAAGGCATCCGTAAAAGCGCCAAGCGCCCATTGGGCGGCATCCGACATGGGGGGCAATTCGCCGACCGGAAATACCATGTAGGAGCCTTCGGCAGCCCGAAGCAGCAAGTGGTGCGTGTTGGTGGTGAACAGCAACAGCATGAAGGTGAGATTGAGGAAGGTCGCCATCAGCGCGCCCTGCTGCCCCTGTGACGGATCGAAGAATTGCGCCATGGCCAGGCCGCTCTGTTGACCGATCACCTGTCCAGCCACGGATGCCGAAGCCAGGAAAAGCCGGGACACGGCCCCGATCATGAGACCGATGATGGCTTCCGTGATGACCAGCCCCGCCATGCGCATGGGCTGTTCGGGAATGGCCGGAAGCTGTGTGGCCAGCATCGGTCCCAATGCCAGCGCAAACAGCAAGGCAAACGCCAATCTTATGCGCGGAGGAATGCTGCCCTCTCCGAAGCCGGGCAAAAGCATGAGTATCGCACCGAGCCGCGCGAAAATCAGCGCGCCGGCAAATACAAGGAGTTCGGGGTCGGCAATCATGCCGCGACGATCCGGTCGAATATTCCGTCCA
>CBDUFA010000324.1:0-2830 GCA_965366295.1 uncultured Hyphobacterium sp. | reverse complement strand
CCAGCTTCCGGATAGATCAGCAGCACCGAGCGGGTGCCCTGTTGCAAGCCGGCATGATGATATCGGAGCCGGCCGGCGTCATCGCGGTCGATATTCCAGCCGAGCCCGACCGGCGTGGCGTCTCCGGATGTCGTGGTTTGCGGGGTGAAAACCTCCGAATAGGTCCGTGCCGACAGGAAGCCGGGCTGTGCCATTGCAGCGCCGAAACGGGCAAGGTCGGCCGCGGAAGCCAGCAATCCGCCTCCCGCCCATTTATAGGCCGGGTTCACCCACAGCGCGTTCACAATGCTGCCGTCCAGCTCCAGCCCCAATTGCTGTTGATACAGCATGGCAGGGTCATAGAAGCGGACCCGGCCGGGCCGAAGCGCAAAGGGATCATCGGTCTCCAGCGTTGAATGGGCCAAGGGCGCGGCAATCCAGGTGTCGACCAGATCGTCAAAATCTTCACCGGTTGCAGCCTCGAGAACGGCTGCGGCCAGCGTGTAGCCGAAGGTGGAGTAGTGATACTCCGCGCCGGGTTCGGCCACGATTTCATCCTCGATGAAAAGCGCGAGCGCGGCGGCCGTGTCGGGATAGAAGCGCTGGTCGATCAAGCCGCCCGGGGCGCCGGGGTCGTAGTCGGCGCGCTGGTAATGCCGGATACCGCCTAGATGCCCCAGTAGCTGGCGAAGCGTGATTCCGGCATGCTGAGCGGGTATCTCCGGCAGATAACTGGAGATCGGCGCGTCGAGATCGACATGGCCGCTTTCCGCCAACCGCGCGGCCAGGGTTGCGGTGATGACTTTCGACACGCTGCCCAGCCGGAACCGGCTGTCGCGCGCGACCGCAACGTCGTTTTCAAGGTCGGCCAGCCCGGCTTCGCCATGCCAGGCGATGTCGCCATTGACGGCAATGGCCGCCGCAAGGCCGGGGATGTGGTTCTGGCTCTGGATCATGCCCAGCGTTTCGCTGGCCTGGTCCGCCGGAGCCTGTGCCTGTGCAGGGCTGATCGTGATGGCGGCCGCCACGAACAGCGCGGTGATGAGGGTTCGCATCGGGTTCTCCCATAGACTGTCTACGGGGTTGTGATGCGGCAGGTTCGAAAATCGGATCCGTTTTGAATATTAATCTTTGGCCATCCAGAATGGGGCCGTGCGTCCTGCTGACCTTGACCCGCGTGGAATTTTCAGGCGCATAGGGACGACACTTGCGGGGATGCCGGACATGTTCAAAACGCTTCTGATCGCCAATCGCGGAGAGATTGCCCGGCGCGTCATGCGCACGGCCAAACGGATGGGCATCAAGACGGTCGCGGTTTATTCCGAAGCCGATGCCGATGCCCCGCATGTGCGCGAGGCCGACGAGGCTGTGCTGCTCGGCCCAGCGCCAAGCGCGGAAAGTTATCTGCGTGGGGACAAGATTCTCGAGGAAGCCAAAAAGCTGGGCGTGGATGCTATTCATCCCGGCTATGGTTTCCTGTCGGAAAATGCCGGTTTTGCACGCGCTTGCGCCGAGGCGGGCATCAAGTTCGTCGGCCCGTCGGCCGAATCCATCGAGGCCATGGGTCTGAAGGACCGGGCCAAGAAGCTGATGGAAGAGGCCGGTGTGCCGGTCACACCTGGCTATCACGGTGACAACCAGGACCCGGACCACCTCAAGAACGCGGCAGACGCCATTGGTTATCCGGTGCTGATCAAGGCCGTGGCCGGCGGTGGCGGCAAGGGGATGCGCAAGGTCGATGCCTCGGGCGATTTCCTCGACGCGCTGGACAGCTGCAAGCGGGAAGCCAAATCCTCCTTCGGCAATGACGAGGTGCTGATCGAGAAATTCATCGAGAACCCGCGTCACATCGAGGTCCAGGTCTTTGGCGATAGCCGGGGCCGCGTCATCCATTTGTTCGAGCGCGATTGCTCGCTGCAGCGCCGCCACCAGAAGGTCATCGAGGAAGCCCCGGCACCGGGCATGACGCCGAATGTGCGCGCCGCCATGTGCTCCGCCGCCGTTCAGGCGGCCAAGGCGGTGAATTACGAGGGCGCCGGTACAATCGAGTTCATCGTTGATGGCTCGGGCGAGCTGCGCGAGGACGGCTTCTTCTTCATGGAAATGAATACCCGCCTGCAGGTGGAACACCCGGTCACCGAAATGGTGACGGGTCTGGATCTGGTGGAACTGCAGCTGAAGGTCGCCGCGGGCGGGTCTGTGCCGGAACAGGATGAAATCCGTCTCAAGGGCCATGCCATCGAAGCGCGGCTCTATGCCGAGGACCCGGCGAACGGTTTCCTGCCCAGCATCGGGCGGCTGGATATTCTCGATTTGCCATACGGCATTGACGGTGTTCGCGTGGATAGCGGCGTTGAACAGGGCGGGGAAGTTTCGCTGCACTACGACCCGATGATCGCGAAAGTCATCGCCTCCGGACCGAACCGGTCCTCAGCCATCGCCAAATCCCTCGACGCGCTTGCGGCCACACGGGTTTATCCGGTCAAGACGAATGGCGGATTCCTGGGCAATTGCCTGCGTGATGCGGACTTCGCGTCCGGAAACGTGTCGACCGGGCTGATTGGCGACAAGGCCGATGATCTGATCCCGGCCGGTCCACCCGCAGCTGACGCGGCCATTGCCGGGCGGGCCTTGCTCGAGAGCCTGCAGGCCCCGGCCGGGAAAGACCCCTGGTCGGTGGCGGATGGCTTCCGGTCCAATGCCGATCACCGGATCGAGGTGCGGCTGGAATATGAAGGTGAGCCCGTGAGCATCGCGTTCGGTGCGGCGCCAGCGAAGGGCGTGGCTGTAATTGCGAACGTGGCCGGCGAGGAGATCGCGCTCGAGGGGCGCGCCACGTCCGGACGGGTGG
>CBDUFA010000323.1:0-2835 GCA_965366295.1 uncultured Hyphobacterium sp. | reverse complement strand
TGCGCCCCCGCCGGTGAAAACACCGCAGCCGGAGACGGTGGAAACGCCCGAACCCGCCGATCCGGCGGACCGGCCCGGCCTGACGCGCCGGGCGCCGTGTGGCGGATCGGAGACCTGCGAAATGTTGGGCGAGGTCTCGGTGGGGCATGGCGCGCCGGGCGTGCAGATCTATTTCGACCCCGAGCGGGACGACGCCATCGTGCAGTGGAGCCGCACGCTGTCTGGCGTGATCGCCTGTGTCGAAAGCGGTGACGATCTCGGGGCCTGCGTGGCGGCGTCCGATGCCGCGGAGATATGCAAGACCGAGTTTGTGCGGCTGGCCGATGCCGCTGATGACCGCGCCGCTTTCGAGGCGGTGTTCCTGACGCCCGGCTCGCCCTGCCGGCCCGCCGAAGAGGTGCAGCCATGAGATCGCTGACGCTGAGGATTGCCGTGGCGCTGGTCGGCTGGCTGGCGCTGGCGGCCTATGACACGCGCGTGGAAACCGCCATTCCCTGGCAGTCCATCTACCAGGCCGGCACACCGGCCTCGATCCCGGAACACACGACGATCGCCGATGACACATTCGACTATCTCGATCCGAGCGGCCAATTGCGCGCCCTGTTCGGCCGTGAAGGCTCGGCAGAACTGACGCTGGTGGACATCAATGCCAGCTTCTATCGCGCCGACCTGCTCTATGGTGTCGAGCCCTATGGTGACGAGGTGACGACCCAGGCCGAGGAGCGGACCATCCCGGCCCCGGGCCTGTTCGCGGGCCTGCCGGACTACAGCTTTGCGATCTATGACTGGCTGAACAAGAACCGCACATGCCCGGCCTTCAACCAGGCGGAATATGCCTCGCGCTGCCATGAATTCATCGGCTGGCTGGGGGCGCTGAACTCGGTGCATTTCGGTTCGCAGGCGACCGAGATGTATGCGCATTTGCACGCTAATGCGCTGGCGCTGGCCGAACGCGCGCGCACCCTGCGCGAAGCGATGACGCCGGCCGAGCGCGAGGAATATGCGGCCGAGATCGAGGAGGCCGAGCTGCTGGCGCTGGCCTATGAGGGCTATGCCCAGCACTTCATCCAGGACCGCTGGGCGATGGGCCATATGTGGGAGCGCTGGAATTCACCCGACACCTCGCAAGTGGAGGCCAGCCTGCCGGCGCATATCGCGATCGGTGGCCTGGCGGGGATCATTCATGGTGCCGAAGCCCTTGTTGGTACGACGCCGGGGCTGGACCTGCTCCTGATGGAAGCCGATCCGATGTCCTCGCCGCTGCCCGGTCCGGGCAATACGGCGCGGCCGATGGAATACCGCCATGTCCGCTCCGACGGCACGATGAGCGAGCCTTTGCCCGGCACGGGCGATGAACGCTATGCCGACATGGTTGCCGGCAGGTTCAGCTTGTCGCGTTATGATCCGTCGCGCGCCAATCAGCGCCTCCTCGTCCCGGCCCAGATGCAGTCTCTGCGGGAATGTGCCGGGGCGGGCTGGGCCGAGGTGATCCGGGCGCTGGGGCCAGGTGAAAGCGGTGGCTATGGCAGCTTCAATGCGCCGCTGGGCTCCGATGCGCCCGGCTTTGACGTCGTGGCGCGCGAGGATTGCTGGAACAACTGGGCGACCAATGAATCGATGATGTTCGGCCTCCTGGGTTCCAATCCCGGCCGGTCGGTGGCCTTGCTGGGCGCGCTCGACATCGCCGTGCCGGTTGATGTGGTGGTCACGAGTTCCGATACGACCCCGGTGGTCGGCGCGCGCACCGAGCTGGTCGCTTATGCCACGCGGCTCTGGCTCTATGGGCGGGACGATCCCGACGGGGTAGAGGTAAGCACCGGGCAGATGGCGTCCGCCGCCCAATCGCTGGGCAGCCTGATCGGCTGGGGCCGCGAATTCGACCCCAACACGCTGTGGAGTTTCAGCCATGGCGGGAATTTCAGCCTCCCGGAGTATGCCGTGCCGGCCGGGCTCGACACGGAGGCGCGCGGCGGGCCGGTGACCGCCCTGGCAGAAGAGGATTTGCGGGGGCGGGACATCCAGACGCTCTATGGCGTGTTTTCCGGCGCGCAATCCGATTACTGGTGTGAAAACCGCGATATCCTCGACGAGCTGCGCGCCGACCCCAGCCTGCGTAACCGGGAGCTCTGCGAGCTGCTGGCGCAGCGCATTTTCCAGGGCATTGACCCGGAATACCAGGGCGTTCAGTCCTATGAGCGCGAGGCCGGCGGCGCGCCGGTGCGCTCCCTGTGCCGGATCCGGCAAACCAGCGGCGTTGAGCATGACAGCGCCGATGATCTCGGCAATCCCTACTGGCTGGACCAGGGCTATGTCCCGGCACCGGACCACACCCAGCTCATGACGCCGCGCAATACGGGCTATGCGGCGATCACCAACTGGTGCGCGCGCACGCCCGTACTCAGCCTCCTGAGCGACCCGGAATTGCGCGACGCCAATGTCGCCGAGCGGATCGGCGCCAACGAGGACCGGATGGTGCTGATCGGCGAGGATTTCGGAACCGTTCCCGGAGAGGTCAGCCTGACCGATCCCCGGACGGGCGCTGTCCATGACCTGACCACCCATGCGCAATGGGGGTCCAACCGGATCGATGTCGATGTGGCGCATCTGGAGCTGGAGGACGGCCAGGATTACCGCATCGGGCTGACACTGGCGCGGGAGGCAGAGGATGCCGGACCGATTGCCATGCCCGGCCTCTATTACCTGCGCATACAGGAGCCGCCGGAGCTGGATATTGCCAGCCTCGATCTCGGCGGTGCCGGGCCCTGCATGGACGAGGTTCCGGATTTCCAGATTGTCGATGCCGGGGCATTCCTGGAACAGCAGATCAGCGCCGCG
>CBDUFA010000322.1:0-2839 GCA_965366295.1 uncultured Hyphobacterium sp. | reverse complement strand
ATCTCGCGATGCAGCGTGATCTGCACGTCTGCCGGCGCGCGATTGTCGAGCTTGTTGATCCGGTCGGTCAGCTCGGAGAAGCGGAAGACGCGCCGTCCGGCTTCGAAAGCGCGGGCAATCTGCTGCGCCTCGGCGCCGGTGGATTCGATCGCCCGGTGCACGAAGGTCGGCCCGCCGAGATTGATCATGTCATTCGCCAGCACGGTGGCGATGATCTCGCGGCGCAGCCGGTGACCCGACATCTGCTCTTCATACTTGTCCAGATCGGCCGGGAAATAGCCTTTCAGCATGGCTTCGAAATGCGGATCGTCCGGCACGTTGGACGCCACCAGCTTGTCGAAGGTCGTGATCTTCGCATAGGAGATCAGGATGGCGAGCTCGGGCCGCGTCAGGGCCATGCCCTGCTCCTTGAGCGCGCGCATGCCATCGCCGGACGGCAGGCCCTCGACGGCCCGGTCGAGGCGGCCGATCTTTTCCAGCCGGGACATGAAGCGTTCATGGGCATCGACATCGGCCGGCGCATCGCGCTCCGCCATGGTCAGGGCCAGCGTCTGGTCGTAATTGTGCCGCAGCACGTGTTCGGCGACCTCGTCGGTCATACCGCCGAGCAGCTTGTCGCGCGCTTCGCGGCTCATCTCGCCGGAGCGCAGGAGCGGGCTCAGCAGGATCTTGATATTGACCTCGTGGTCCGACGTATCCACGCCGGCGGAATTGTCGACGAAATCCGCGTTGACCCGGCCACCGGCACGGTCGAATTCGATCCGGGCGGCCTGGGTGAAGCCGAGATTGGCGCCTTCGCCGATCACCCGCGCACCGACGTCGGCGGCGTTGACGCGGATCGAGTCATTCGCCTTGTCGCCGACTTCCCAGTGCTGCTGGTGCGAGGCTTTCACATAGGTGCCGATCCCGCCGAACCAGAGCAGCTCGACCTGGGCCTTCAGGATGGCGGTCATCAGTTCGGGCGGCGACAGGCTGTCCTGCTCGATGCCCAGCGCCTTGCGCGCTTCCTTCGACAGCTTGATCGACTTTTCCGAGCGCGAGAATATCCCGCCACCCTTGGAAATCAGCTTCTTGTCATAGTCCTGCCAGCTGGAACGCGGCAGGTCGAACAGCCGCTTGCGTTCTTCCCAGCAGGCTTCGCAATCATCCGGGTTCGGGTCGATGAATATGTCGCGGTGGTCAAAGGCCGCCACCAGGCGGATCTTGCGCGACAGCAACATGCCATTGCCGAACACGTCGCCGGACATGTCACCGACACCGGCAACGGTGAAGGTCTCGTTCTGGATGTCCTTGCCCAGTTCGCGGAAATGTCGCTTCACCGATTCCCACGCACCGCGGGCGGTAATGCCCATCTTCTTGTGGTCGTAACCGGCCGAGCCGCCCGATGCGAAGGCATCGCCGAGCCAGAAGTCGTACTCGTCGGTCGCGACGCCATTGGCGATGTCGGAGAAGGTTGCCGTGCCCTTGTCGGCCGCGACGACGAGATAGGGGTCCTCGCCGTCCCATATCACCACGCTATCCGGGTGGTGGACCGTGTCGTCCTCGATATTGTCGGTGATATCCAGCAATCCGCGAATGAAGGTGCGATAGGCGTTCTGGCCTTCGGCCAGCCATTCATCGCGCGAGCCCGACCTGGGCAATTGCTTTGGATAGAACCCGCCTTTCGAGCCGACCGGCACGATGACCGCATTCTTCACCTGCTGGGCTTTCACCAGGCCGAGCACCTCGGTACGGAAATCATCGCGCCGGTCCGACCAGCGCAGGCCGCCGCGGGCGACCGGGCCGAAGCGGATATGAACGCCTTCCACATTCGGCGCCCAGACGAAGATTTCCCGGTAGGGCTTGGGTAGCGGCAGCTCCTCGACCTGCTGGCTGGCAATCTTGAAGGAGATGTGTGCCTTCGGTTGGCCATCCTCACCGGTCTGGAAATAATTGGTCCGCAGCGTGGCCTCGAGCAGGCGGAGCAAGCGCCGCAGCACGCGGTCATGGTCGATGGAGGACACTTTCTCCAAAAGGGCGCGGATGTCCTTGCCGATCGCGGCGACCTTGTCCTTGCGGTCTTCGATATCCAGCTCGAGCGCCGGGTTGAACCGCACGTCGAACATTTCCAACAATTGCCGGGCGATCGCCGGGTTGTCGGCGAGCGCTTCTTCCTGGATCGCCTGGGACGGGTCGAGGCCGGTCTGCTGGCGATAGCGCGCCAATGCCCGCAAAACAGCGGCTTCGCGCCAGCTGACGCCGATCTTGAGAATGAGGCGGTTGAACCCGTCATCCTCGGCACGATTGTCGACGATGGCGAGCAACGCATCCTCGAAAGCCGCGCCAAACTCGCTGACATCGCGATCGGCGAGCGCTTCGGACCGCATCTCGAAATCGTGGATATGGACGACCGGCTCGCGCGCCTCGTCGGTTTCGCGGCGGACCTCATAGCCGGATTCCTGGATCACATTGAGACCCATGTTTTCCAGTACGGGCATGATTTCCGAGAGGTGGGTCGGCTCGTTGCGGCGATAGATTTTCAGGCGCAGGACCGCCTTGTCCTCGTCCGGCAGGCGATAGAGGCGGGCGCCGACTTCGGTCTTTTCCTCCAGCGCCTCGATCCGGCGCAGGTCGGCGATACCTTCTTCCGGCGCGAATTGTTCCTTGTAACCAGCCGAGAAGGCGCGGTCAAAGGCGGTAAGGCGATGGCGCAGACCGTCGGCGAGCGAGCGGCGCCCCTCGGCGATGAACTCGTCTTCCCAGGTCCGGGCCAGGGCGATGATCTGGCGCTCAAGATCGTGCAAATCCGGCTCGGGGTGGTCGTTCGGATTAAGACCGATAATGTAGTGCACCCGGGCCA
>CBDUFA010000321.1:0-2843 GCA_965366295.1 uncultured Hyphobacterium sp. | reverse complement strand
ATTTCTTCCCGGACAGAACGGGACCGACACATGAACAGGAATTGGTGGATCGCGGCCGCAGCCGCTATCGTCATTCTGGCCGCCGGCGGCTGGTATTTCTTCGGCCGCGCGGCACCGGCAGGAGAATTGACCATCGAGGCCGAGGCCGCAGAGCTGGCCGACATCCGCCGCTCGGTTGCCGCCACCGGCGCTGTCCGCGCCCGCGTGACCGTCGAGGTCGGCTCCCAGCTGTCCGGACAGATCGCCGAGCTGACCGTGGATTTCAATTCCCCGGTCACCGAGGGCCAGGTCATTGCCCGCATCGATCCGCAGACATTTGAAACCCGCGTGCGCGAAGCCGAAGCCTCCGTTGCCACCGCCCAGGCACAAGTCGCCCTGCAGCGCGCCGGCCTGCAGCGGGTCGATGCCAATCTGCGGGTCGCGGAAGAAGAATTCCAGCGCGTCGAATCCCTGCGTGATCGCGGCATTGCCAGCGCCGCGGCGTTCGAGGCGGCCGAGGCGGCACTGGAATCCGCGCGCTCCGAACGCGCCGTTGCCCTCGCCCAGATCCAGAACGCGCAAGCCACGCTGCAACAGCGCGAAGCCACGTTGAACGGCGCGCAGATCGATCTTGAACGCACCGTCATCCGTGCCCCGATCGACGGTGTCGTCATCAACCGCGCCGTCGATGTCGGACAGACCGTGGCCGCCAGCATGTCCGCGCCGGTCCTGTTCACCATCGCGCAGGACTTGTCGGTCATCCAGATCGACGCCCAGGTCGATGAAAGCGATATCGGCCAGATCCTCCAGGGGCAGACGGCGAGCTTCACCGTCGATGCCTTTCCGGGCCAGAATTACGAGGGCCGTGTCGACCAGGTCCGGCTCGCCGCGACCAATGAGCAGAATGTCGTCACCTATACGGTGGTGATCACGGCGGAAAATCCCGGCCAGCGTCTCCTGCCCGGCATGACCGCCAATATCGACATCGTGACCGGCGAACGCGAAGGCGTCCTCTCTGTTCCCAATTCGGCGCTGCGCTTCCGCCCCTCCGGTGAACTCGAAGCCCTAGCACGCCCGGCCGAGCAACCGCAACAGGGCGGCGGCCAACGCGGCGGCCGCGGCGGCGAAGGCGGCGGCGGCTTCATTGCCCGCCTCGCCGAACAGCTCGAAATGACCGAGAGCCAGCAGGAAGAAGCGCAACAGGCCATCCGCGCGGCCTTCGTGCAGATGCAGACCCAGGTCCAGTCCAGCGGCCAGCCGCCGGACCGCAATGCGATGAACCAGTTGCTCGCCAACGCGCTGCGCCCGATCCTGACCGAGGACCAAATGGCCCGCTTCCGCCAGATGCAGGCCGAGAATGCCGAGACCCGGGCCGCCAGCGTCTGGGTCGAGGCCGAGGACGGCATGCTCGACGAGCGGCGTTTGCGCATCGGTGTCAGCGATGGCCCCCGCACCGAGGTCGTGGCTGGCGAACTCGAGGAAGGCGAAGCCGTCGTCACCCGCGCCCGGATGAGTGAGGGATGAGCCGTCCGCTGATTTCCTGCCAGGACCTCACGCGCGTCTACAAGATGGGCGATAATGAGGTGCACGCCTTGCGCGGAGTCACGACGCGGATCGATGAAGGCGAATATGTCGCCATCATGGGACCGTCCGGCTCGGGTAAATCGACATTCATGAACATGATCGGCGCGCTCGACCGGCCCACCTCCGGCACGCTCGAGATCGACGGCCAGCGTCTCGACCGGATGAAGCCGGACCAGCTCGCCAGCTTCCGCGGCAAGCGCGTCGGCTTTGTCTTCCAGCAATTCAACCTGCTCGCCCGGACCAGCGCCGTGGAAAATGCCGGCCTGCCGCTGGTTTATGCCGGCGTGTCGGCGAACGACCGCAGGGCCCGCGCCGAAGCCCGGCTGAAGCAGGTCGGCCTCGGCGAGCGCATGGACCACCATCCCTCGCAGCTGTCCGGCGGCCAGCAGCAGCGTGTCGCTATTGCCCGCGCCCTGGTCAACGATCCGGCCATCCTGCTGGCAGACGAGCCGACCGGTGCGCTGGACACCCAGACGTCGGAAGAAATCCTGCAAATTTTCGATCAGCTCAACCGCGAGGGCATGACCGTCATCATTGTCACCCACGAAAACGAGGTCGCCGAGCACGCCAAGCGGCAGATCATTTTCCGGGACGGCAAGATCGTGGAGGACCGCTCATGAATTTGTTGGCCGCCATCCGCGTCGCGCTGGTTTCCTTGCGCGTGAACGCGCTCCGTACCGGCCTCGCCATGCTCGGTGTAATCATCGGCGTCGCCTCGGTGATCGTGATGATCTCGATTTCCGATGGCGCCAAGCAGGCGATGGAGGAACGCATTGCCTCTTTCGGGGCCAATCTGCTGATCATCCGCCCGGGATCGAGCGCCTTCGGCGGCCGCCGCGGCGGGGCCGGCACCGCGACCTGGCTCAATGACGAGGATGTCGAGGCGATCCGCGATCAGGTCGACGGGATAGCAGCCGTCGCCGGCGACATGTCCGGCAATGCCACTTTCGTGGTCGAGGGCGTCAACTGGACCACACGGATCCAGGGCGTGCATGCCGATTATTTCGAGGCCCGCGACTGGTTCCCGGAAAGCGGGCGCCAATTCTACCCGGAAGAGGTCCGCTCCGGTGCCCGCGTGCTGCTGATCGGTCAGACCCTCGCCGAGGAATTGTTCGGCGCATCCGACCCGGTCGGCCAGACGATCCGGGTCGGCTCGACCCCGATGGAAGTCATCGGCGTGATGTCCGAGAAGGGCCAGTCCAGCTGGGGCACGGACCAGGACGATGTCGCCTTCGCCCCGATCACGACGGTCCGCGACCGCATTCTCGGCTATGACCTGG
>CBDUFA010000320.1:0-2848 GCA_965366295.1 uncultured Hyphobacterium sp. | reverse complement strand
CGTGGCTGGCGTGGCCGGGCGCGAGCCTGACGTTTTCCACGCAGTGGCCCTTCGACGCCCACGCCCCCGCGCCTGCCGGCTTGTCGCTGGTTGCCGGAATCGCCGTGGCGACCGTGCTCGAGCAGTTCGGCGTCGCCGGCGTGGAACTCAAGTGGCCGAACGACATCCAGGTGCACGGCCGCAAGCTGGGCGGCATTCTGGTCGAGCTGGCCGGGACGCGGCCGACCGTCGCGGTGGTCGGTATCGGCCTCAACATGACGTTTCCGCCCAATGCAAGCGTGCCGGGGCGCGACGACGTCACCGCCCTCGACCAGACGATTGCCGTCATGCCGGCGCGCGAGCAACTGTTTGCGGAACTGTTGCGCATGCAGCGCACGCTGTTCGATACCTACGCCAGCACCGGCTTTGCTGTATTCGTTGGCGCTTGGAACCAGCGCAACGCGTACGCCGATCTGCCGGTCCGCATCAGCGGTGAGGGCGAAGCGTTCGAAGGCGTCTGCCTCGGCCGCAACGGGGCCGGCCTGCAGGAGAGCTTCACCGTCCGCAAGATCTCCTTCGGTGAAGGTGTCGAGCGCGTCTTCCCGCTGCACTCGCCGACTGTCGAGAAGGTGGAAGTGGTCCGCCGCGGTAATGTCCGCCGCGCCAAGCTGTATTATCTGCGCGGCCGCCGCGGCAAGTCCGCCCGGATTGCCGAGCGCACCACGGGCCGGAACATGGAAAACGGCCGCGAGAAGAAGGCGGACTAGGTTTCTTCCGCTTCAGGATTGACGGAAAAGCCCGCCCTCACCGGCGGGCTTTTTTGTTTTCAGGACAATCACCGCGTCACCCTCCGACTTGATCGGAGGGCCTCTTCAAAATCGAGGTCGTCCGGTCAAGCCGGACGAAGACGGCGGATTTTTCTGAATGATAGCAAAAACAACGCTGCCCTCACCGGTTGGCCTTGGCGCACAGGCACGGCACAGTGCGCGCCATGACGCCGCATCTCCTCATCCTCACCGGCTCGGGCGTGTCCGCCGAGAGCGGGCTGGGCACGTTCCGGGACACGGACGGGATCTGGGCGCGCTTCGACTGGCAGAAGCTGGCGACGCCGGAGGGCTTCCGCGAAACCCCGGCCGAGGTGCACGCCTTCTACAATGCGCGCCGCCAGGGCTTGCTGGACGCCGAACCGAATGCCGCCCATGTGGCGCTTGCCACGCTGGAGGCGGCCTGGGTGCGCTCGGGCGGCGAATTCACCCTGGTGACGCAGAATATCGACGATCTGCACGAGCGTGCCGGCTCGGAACGGCTGATCCACATGCATGGCGAACTGCTCAAGGCGCGCTGTGCGGCTTGCGGCGACCTGACCGAATGCCGCGAGGATTTGTCGATCGCCATGAGCTGCGCCGCCTGCGGGCGCGAGGGGCAAATGCGGCCGCATGTCGTCTGGTTCGGCGAAGTGCCGCTGGGGATGGATGAAATCCTCTCTCTGTTGCCGGGCGTGACGCATTTCGCCGCCATCGGCACGTCGGGCGCGGTCTGGCCGGCGGCCGGGTTTGCCGCCGAGGCGGGCGCGGCCGGGGCGGTGACCTATGAATTGTCGCTGGCAGCGGGCGAGAGCGGGCACAATTTCCACCATGCCATCTATGGCAAGGCGACCGAGACGGTGCCGGCCTGGTGCGATGACATCATCGCCGGGGCGTTTACGGCATGACGGCCTTCGTGCAACAGGCCTGGTCGGCGCTCAATGCCGGCAATGTACAGGGCGCGCTGCAATCCGCGCAGGCCGCGGTGAAGGCCGATCCCAATGATGCCAATGCGCATTACGCCATGGCCGCGGCGCTGCGCATGGCCGGCCGGGCGGGCGATGCGCTGAAAATCCTCGATACGCTGGTGCGCAACATCCCCAACCAGGCGGACCTGGTGAACATGGCCGGACTGTGCCGCCGCGACATGGGCGATACCGCCGGGGCCAAGCGGGATTTCGAGACCGCGCTGGCGATTCGCGGTGATCACCTGCCCGCGCTGGGCAATCTGGCCGGGCTGGTCTCGGAAACCGATCCGGACGCGGCGCTGGGCCTCTACGAAAAGCTGGCAGAGCTGCAACCCGCCAATCCGGAACCGCTGGCCGTGGCGGCTTCGCTCTGCCTCACGATGCGCGACCCGGCGCGGGCGAAAACCCTGGCCGGCAAGGCCGAAGCGATCTCGCCCGACGCCATCCTCGTGCGCTCGGTGCAGGCCGGGATCGATCGTGCCGAGGACGATCCGGCCTCTGCGCGTGCGCGCCTGGACACCGCCCTGCCCGGTGCGCAGGGGCACCCGGCGCAATTATCCGTGGCCTGGGGGCGGCTGGCCGAGGCCTGCCACAAGCTGAAGGATCATGACGCCGCCTTCGCTGCCTGGTCGGAAGCCAATGCGATCCAGCGGCGCAGCTGGGATGTGCGCTTTGCCGGGTATGACGGGCCGCGTTCGCTGGCCTCGGCGCAGCGGCTGGCGGACTGGTTCGCGGAAAACGATCCCGCCCCGGTGACGACAGGGCTGAAAGGCCCGGCCCCGGTCTTCCAGGTCGGCTTCCCGCGCTCGGGCACGACGCTGCTGGAACAGATGCTGGATGCCCACCCGGCGATCGAGACGCTGGAGGAAAAGGACGCGATCGGCCCGGTGATCCGGGCGATCGGGGATACGCCGGACAAGCTCGCCCGGCTGGCCTCGCTCGGCGCAGACGAGATCAATGCGATCCGCGAGGCGTATTGGCGCGAGGCTCGGCCGGACGGGCCGCCGGGAAAGGGACATGTCTTCATCGACAAATACCCGATGAACCTGGTCTGGCTCGGCCCGCTGATGCGGGTTTTCCCGGACGCGAAGGTGATCT
>CBDUFA010000319.1:0-2861 GCA_965366295.1 uncultured Hyphobacterium sp. | reverse complement strand
CGGACAGGAGCAGACGGCACAAGGCGACGCGGCGCACTTCACCGCCAGACAGCCTGGTCACGTCCCAGTCGCCGGGCGGGCAGCGCAGCGCGTCCATCGCCATCTCGATCTTGGAATCAATGTCCCAGGCATCGGCTGCATCGATCTTTTCCTGCAGCTCGGTCATTTCGGCCATGAGCTCGTCGGTATAGTCTTCCGCGAGCTTCATCGAGATGGCGTTGAAATCGTCGAGCAGCTTTTTCTGGGCAGACCCCTCGATCACGTTTTCCCAGACCGTCTTGCTTTCATCGAGCTGGGGTTCCTGCGGCAGATAACCGACGCGCACGCCCTTTTCCGCCCAGGCCTCGCCGGTGAACTCTGTGTCGATGCCGGCCATGATCTTCAGCAGGGTCGATTTACCGGCACCGTTGACGCCGACCACGCCAATCTTGGCGTCGGGCAGGAAGTGCAGCGAGATGTTCTCGAACACCGGCTTGGACGCACCCGGATAGGTCTTCGACAGGCGGTCCATGTGGTAAACATACTGATAGGCAGCCATCGGGCGCTCATCCTCTCAAATCAGGGGAGTGAAATTCGGCCCCGGCTATAGCCGAGCCGCGCTATTCCGGCAATTGGCGATTAACCGCGCGAAATCAAGCCCGCGCTTTTCGCGCCCGCTTCTTTTTGCGCTGCCAGCGTTTCACATGCGGCAGGAAGAAGAGCCAGATGCCGGTCAGCCACAAAACCAGGAGCAAAACGCCGGCCGGCAGGAAGACATACAGCTTCATCCAGTCAGCGAAGAAGGATCCGTCATGGATCTGTTCGAACAGGTCCGAGCGGCGGTATTCCAGCGACAGGACTTCGAGTGTCACCAGGTCGATCTGCGCCTCCCAGCGATTCGGGGCGATGAATTTCGCGATGCCGCGATCCGAGCGGATGTCGATCCGGTCGAATTGCTCCCAGGCCGTGATTTCGAGCTCCGGAATGGCCGCTGCGGCCTCGTAGAGCTGAAGCAGTGTGGTGTCCGGCGGTCCGGCCACTTCGATCGCGCTGCGCTGGGTGGGCGGCTGGATCCAGCCGATATCCTTTTTCAGCATAAGGAAAAGACCGGCCACGATCATGATGCCGAGCGGAACCATCAACGCCAGTGAGCCCCAGTGGTGAATATCGCGGAAGAGTTTGTTGGCTGTCATGGCGGGCATCCTTTCCAGCCCGGCGAAAGGGTCAAGCTTTCCATGACATTGCTTTTGCGAAAGGCCGCATCCGGACTCTTTCCAATCGGGAATCAGGTGCTAGGGTTTCACCTGACACTTGTTCCTGGGAGGGATTTATGAGGGGCATTCTCTGCGCCGTTCTTCTGGCGTCGCTGCCGCAAACGGCTTGCGCACAATCAAACGAAGAGACCGAAACCGACGATCCGATGGCGGCGTCGAATTTCACCGGACTGGAATTCCGCAGCATCGGCCCGGCCTTCATGTCCGGCCGCATCGCCGATATCGAGATCATGCCGGACGATCCGGCGACCTGGATCGTCGGCGTGGGCTCCGGCGGAGTCTGGCGCACCGACAATGCCGGCACAACCTGGACACCGATTTTCGACGACCAGGACGTTTTCTCCATCGGCGCGGTGACGATCGATCCGTCCAATCCGCACACCATCTGGGTGGGCACGGGCGAAAATGTCGGCGGCCGCCATGTCGGCTATGGCAATGGCATCTACCGGTCGCGCGATGGCGGCCAGACCTGGGAACATCTCGGTCTCGAGAATTCCGAACACATCTCCGAAATCATCGTCCACCCCGACGATCCGAACACGATCTGGGTGGCCTCGCAGGGTCCGCTCTGGTCGGCCGGCGGGGAACGTGGCCTGTTCAAGTCCACCGATGGTGGCCAGACTTGGGAAAATGTCCTGTCGGCCGGTGAATGGACCGGCGTGACCGATGTCGTGATCGATCCGCGCAATCCCGACCGCCTCTATGCCGCCACCTGGCAGCATCACCGCACCGTCGCCGCCTATATCGGCGCCGGTCCGGAATCGGGCATCCATGTCTCAGATGATGGCGGGGAGACCTGGCGGCAGGTTGCCACCGGTCTGCCCACCGGCAATCTCGGCAAGATCGGCCTTGCTATCTCGCCGCAGAACCCGGACGTGGTCTATGCCGCGATCGAGCTCGACCGCCGGACCGGCGGCATCTGGCGCTCGGCCAATCGGGGCGAGAGCTGGACGCGCATGTCCGATACCGTCTCGGGCGGCACAGGTCCGCACTACTATCAGGAGCTCTATGCCAGCCCGCACCAGTTCGACCGCATCTACCTGGTCAGCAATACCAGCCAGATTTCCGACGATGGCGGCCGGACCTTCCGTCCGACCAATACAGAGCATCGCCATGTCGATGATCACGCCATCGCCTTCCACCCGACCGATCCGGACTACATCATGTATGGCTCGGATGGCGGGCTTTATGTCTCGTACGACAACGAGGCGAGCTGGCGCTTCATCTCGAACCTGCCGATCACGCAATTTTACGATATCGCGGTCGATGACAGCGAACCCTTCTACAATGTCTATGGCGGCACGCAGGACAACTCGACCCAGGTCGGCCCGTCCCGCACCGAGAACCGGCATGGCATCCGCAATTCCGACTGGGAAATCGTGGTCTTTGCCGACGGGCACGAACCGGACATCGAGCCGGGCAATCCTGATATCGCCTATGGCTCCTGGCAGCAGGGCAATCTTGTCCGCTTCGACCGGACCACGGGCGAGGTCGTCTATATCCGCGCCCAGCCCGAGCCGGGCGAGCCCGGCGAGCGCTATAACTGGGATGCGCCGCTGGTCGTTTCCTCGCACCAGCCGACGCGCCTCTATCATGGCTCGCAGCGGG
>CBDUFA010000318.1:0-2870 GCA_965366295.1 uncultured Hyphobacterium sp. | reverse complement strand
TTCGTGACGGCGATCGGCCTGATTTTCGGCATCCTCTGGCAGCAGGATCTGCAGGTCTATCTTCCCTATTTCGCGATCGGCTATTTCCTGTGGTCGACCATCGTGCAGACAATGAATGAATCCTGCGCGGCTTTCATGAGCGCCGATAACATCATCCGGTCGATGCGCGCCCCCCAGGGTATTCACATCCAGCGCGTCATATTGCGCAACGCGATCGTCTACTCGCACCAGATCCCGGTGATGGTCGCGATCATGTTCATTTTCAGCGTGGTGCCAGCCTGGAGCGCACTCTGGACTATTCCGCTCGGTGTTTTCCTGCTGACGATGTTGCTGACCTGGCTGGCCACCATTCTGGCGGTCATGTGTACGCGCTTCCGCGATATCCGCCAGATTGTCGGCCTGGTCCTGCAAGTGGCTTTCCTGGCCACGCCGATCATCTGGCAGGTCGACCGGCTGCAACCGCAGGACGGGTCCGATCCGAGCTGGAAGATGCAGCTGGCCTACACCATCCTTGTCGACTGCAATCCTTTCTACCATATGCTCCATGTCATTCGTGGCCCGCTGATGGGGGAAGGTCCACCGCTCTTTTCCCTCGCCTATCTGGCCATCGCCAATGTCATTGTCGGCTTGATCGCTCTTGATCTGCATGGGCGAAAAAAACGCCACGTCGCCATGTGGCTGTAGGAAATTCGGATGTCAGACCTGTCAGAAGCCCGGATTCTCGCCGAGAATGTCAATGTTCAACTGCCGCTTTTTGACCAGAGCCGCAGCATTCGGAAAACCGTATTCAATTCTTTCGTGGGCGGTGGTGTCAGCAAGCGCGGCTCGAACCTCGTGGTGAACGCACTGACCAATCTCAACCTCGACATCCAGGCTGGCGACCGCGTCGGTGTGATCGGGCCGAACGGCTCGGGCAAGACCACCCTGTTGCGGCTCCTGGCCGGAGCATACGGGCCAAGTTCCGGGAGGCTCGAGATCGCGGGGCGGATTTCGCCACTGCTGGCGATCGGCACCGGCATGGATTTTGACGAGACGGGCTACAACAATATCCGGTCTTGTTGCCTTCTGCTGGGTGTGCCGCCGTCAAAGATTCCCCAGCTTCGCGAGGAAATCGCCGAGTTCACGGAGCTTGGCGATTACCTGGACGTCCCTGTCCGCCTCTATTCGTCGGGCATGATGATCCGGCTTTCCTTCGCGATCGCGACGTCCATTGATCCGGAAATCCTGCTGATTGACGAGATTTTCGGTGCCGGCGATGCCCGGTTTGCGCAAAAAGCCCGAGCGCGGATGGATCACCTGATCGCCAATGCCACCATCATGGTGCTGGCCAGCCATTCGGATTCCATTATCCGCCAGTTCTGCAACAAGGGGCTCTTCCTTCGCAATGGCGAAACGATTGCCTATGGTGATGTGGACGACACATTGGCGGCCTATCATGAATGGCTGAAGGCGGAGAGTTGATTTCGGGCAAGCTTCATGCACTAGGTGCTTTTGCTAGCCTGGATGTAGCCGGCATTTCAAACATCGTCGCAAGTAAAAGGGGGAGCCGATGAAAACCGTTTGGCGCATGGGTGTGTTGACCGCGTGTGTGGCGGGACTGGCGGGATGCATCCCGCAGGATTCTGCGGAAGAGGACGCGGGATCGTCGGCATCTGACAGCGAAACGGTGCAGGTGGTGGAAGCGCCGCCCGTTGACTGGATGGCCGAATACCAGGGCGATGAATACGCCCTCTACAACGCCGCGCGCGACATTGTTTCGGAGCAGGATGTCGAACGCTTCAGGGATGCCCGCGGCATGCTGGAAGCGGTCGCAGAAGAAGGTATCAGCGATGCCAATGTCTGGCTCGGTATTCTCCTGACCATGGATAGTCCGGTCCGCGACGCGGATGCCGCCGCCTATTACTATAACCGCTCGCTGGATGCCGGTGCCCAACTCCAGTCGCTTCAGGGCCTTGGCGACATTTACCGTTCTGGCGCAGCGTCCTGGGGCGCCGACCGGGTTACCGCTGCCCTCTATTATGGCCGTATCTATCTGCTTGAGGATATTCCGGCGGCGCGACTCGATCGGGTCGATGCCTATTTCGACGACCTCTCCACCAGCGAACAGGCCGAGGTCTATGGCAGCGAGCTGGGCGCGGGCAATGTTGACGCCTGGCTGGCAAACAATGGTTTCGCCCGCTCCGACATGACGAGCCGGGCGGCGCTCTCGGCGCTCTTTTCGGATGCGGTTGAGGCAGACGGTAGCTATCGCTTCGAGCAAATCGAGCGCTAATTCCCAATTCTCAAGGCATCAACGACCTGTTGGCAAGGCAATGACAAAGACACGACCCGATCTGGCATCTCTCCTCAGGAGCATGACTGGCAAGCTGACCGGCAGCGATGTGGACTCCGTGGTCCGGAAAGTGCGCGACCTTGGGGACGAGGACTTGCAGGAACTGATCGCGGTGCTGTCGACGGACCGGCGTATGTCGGAGCGGCTGAAGGAGGCGATCAGTCTTGAAGCGCGCCCGGCCGGAACCGGAACAAGCCTCGCCATGATCGGCATTGGCACGCTGGATCATGATGCGGGCCGGTCGGATGAAGATCAGTCGCCGGACTCGAAATCCGGCCAGCTTGTGGCACGGCCGAACCGGCAGGCTGCCGCCTTGTCAGAGGCGCAATTTGCCGAGATGTCGGGCTATGAGTCCGCGCCATTCCTTGCCTATGAGCATGCAAAATCGCTGATCAAGCGGAATGCGGCCGGCGACCGTAGACTGGCCGCGGCATTGTTGCGGATCGCGGGCGACGCCGGCATTGCCGATGCCTGGATCCACATGGGCATCATGAATGATGAGGGTAAGGACGGGGCAGATGTGCCGCTGGCGCTGTCC
>CBDUFA010000317.1:0-2879 GCA_965366295.1 uncultured Hyphobacterium sp. | reverse complement strand
TGGGAAGGTTCGGATTTCCGATCCCGCCCAGACCGTCGATGATGATGCCATCCGCATAGGTCCACGGCCCGCTGTCCTGGGCGGAGCGCGGGGCACAGCCGGCGATGGCCAGGCAGGAGGCAGCTTGCAGGAGATGGCGTCGGGTCAGTCTCATGGCGTCGTCTCTTCCTGCGGTGTGCGGGCGGCCAGCCAGTCGGTCCGGCTGAAACCGCGGCCATTGGCGTAGATGTCCGTGATCGTGTTCATATTGCCGATATCGGCCAGCGGGTCGGCCGTCAGCACGATCAGGTCGGCCTGGTATCCGGGAAGCACCAGCCCGATTTCCGTGCGCATGCCAAGCGCGAGCGCGCCATTGAAGGTCGCAGCGGTGATGACATCGTGCGGCGACAGGCCGGCGGCATCGTGCAGCAGGCGCAGCTCGTCATGGATGGATGGCCAGATGCGATCCGGTGGTGAAATGCCATCGGTTCCCGTGGTGATCGGGATCCCCGCGGCATGCGCGGCCGCAACGATTCCGGATGCATAATCCAGCGGGCAACGCAGCAGGGGCGGATCGTCGGGCGTTTCCGCGCGCCGCCTGTCGGCCAGTTCGTAGAGCCGGAGATTGGCGTCCAGCATTGTGCCGTTCCGGCGCATCGCGGCGAACAGGTCGTCATAGCCGGAATAATCATCGCCGAAGACGCTGAAATCTTCATCCGGCCGCGCCGGATAGGCCTGCGGAAGAAGCGGGCTGATATGGCTGACGAGCATGCAGGCATGGCTCAGCACGTCGACACCGGCCTCGACCGCGTCCATCGGCAAGGCGGGTGCAATGGTGCCGTGCGACCAGAGCAGCACGCCCTGCGCCTGTGCTTCGGCGCCGATCCGGCGAACCGTTTCCGCCGGCAGATTGGCGTAGATCTTGATGCCGCGGGCGCCGGTGCCGCGGGCCATGGCGACGGCGATCGTCATGTCGGTGGTCTCGGCAATCGCCTGCAGCCAGGCCACTTCGCCAGGTGTTTCTCCGGCCGAGGCGGCGGCGGTCCGCGGATCGTTGAAGAAGCTGGGACCGGCAAACACGGCCGAGAACTGCACTTCCGGTCCGGCCAGCTCGCCGATCAGGAGGCGGCGTCGCAAATCGGCCAGGAAACGGGCATCACCGGCCATGTCGCGGACGGTTGTAACGCCGCCATGCAGCAGGCGGTCGAGAATGGCTTCTGCCCGTTCGCGGTCGGGCGATGTGGCGAGGTGAACATGGGTTTCAACCAGCCCCGGCAGGACATAGCGGCCGGTCAGATCCTCGAGGCGGGCATCCGGGTAGTCGGCGGGATCGACCTGCTCGTCATGGTCGACACGCAGGATCCGTTCCCCGTTGATGACGATACTCATGCCTTCGCGCGCGACCGGGCTGGAGGCATCGATCACCGTGGCATGTTGCAGGATGATGATCTCGTCATCGGCCCCCGCGCTTGCCGCAAGCAGCATTGCCAGGCCCGTCAGTAAAAATCGGATCATGCGCCCCCCCCTTCGCCTGTCCTGATCCGGTCACGATAGCCGCGAAACGGGGCAGACAACAGAACAGATGACTGCAGGGTGGGTGGCTAAGCCTGCGCGGCGGCATGGGCGCTGGCCCAGGCCCACTGGAAATTATAGCCGCCCAGCCAGCCGGTCACATCGACACACTCGCCGATGAAATACAGGCCCGGCACGCGGCGGCTTTCCATGGTTTTCGAGGACAGCTCGTTGGTATCGATGCCGCCGGCTGTCACTTCCGCCGTGCGCCAGCCTTCCGTGCCGGACGGCCGGATGGTCCAGACCGAGAGCTGATCCACGATCTCCCTGATGGCGCCGTGCGAGAGATCGGCGAGCCGGGGGATGTCGGGGATGTCGCCACGCGCCACGAGCTGTGAGACGAGCCGGTTCGGCAAAAGGGTTTCCAGTGCGCTGGCGAGGCTTCGTTTCGGGTGCTCTGCCTTGAAATCGATCATGGCGGAAACGGCATCCTGGCCGGCCAGGAGATCGATGGTCACAGGCTCGCCCTCCGACCAGTAGGAGGAGATCTGCAGGATTGCGGGGCCGGACAGGCCGCGATGCGTGAACAGCAGGGCCTCCTCGAAAACTGCGCGGTCGGTGCCGGCTTTTACCGGGCAGGACACGCCGGAAATGCTGGCGAAATCTGCCTTGTCACGTCCCTGGAAAACGAAGGGCACAAGGGCGGGGCGTGGATCGATCACACGATGACCGAACTGGCGGGCAATATCATAGGCGAAGCCGGTCGCCCCCATTTTCGGAATGGAGAGCCCGCCGGTGGCGATGACCAGCCTCTCGGCAATAACGGTCCCGCCCGTGGTTTCCACCTGAAATCCGGCCCCGGTTTTTTCGACCTGCTTGATCCCGGTTTCGAGGCGCAGCTCCCCGCCGGCGGCCGCCAGTTCGCGCAACAACATGTCGATAATGGCGCCGGACCGTTCGTCGCAGAAGAGCTGGCCCAGGGTCTTCTCGTGCCAGCCGATATCGTGACGGGCGAGCTTTTCGAGAAAATCCTGCGGTGTGTAGCGCGCCAGCGCCGACCTGGCGAAATGCGGGTTGCCCGAAAGGAAATTTTCCGGCCGGGTATGGATATTGGTGAAATTGCAGCGCCCGCCGCCCGAGATGCGGATCTTCTCGCCCGGGGCCCTGGCATGGTCAAGCACCAGCGTGCCTGGCCCGGCATGGGCGGCAGCCATCAGACCGGCAGCACCGGCCCCAAGAATGACGCAAGGCGCGTGGGTCATGGCGCGGGTTTTGCGGGTTGGGGCGGGGATGTGCAAGGAGGGGCGAAGCGGCGGGGCCAGGTTCGCCTTAGGTTTCTGTCAGCCCGCGGCGCGCCGAGCGGGGGGCTAGGCGGCGCGCCGCGGGCT
>CBDUFA010000316.1:0-2881 GCA_965366295.1 uncultured Hyphobacterium sp. | reverse complement strand
GTCGAGCAGGGCCCGGAGCCGTCCTTCCGCCTGTTGTCCCGCAAGGCCATCGAGCCTTCCGGCGAGGAAGTTAACGTTAATCCGCGCGCCCGCTCGGCCCGGTTGCGCGCCGCGATCCGGACCGAGGCGCCGGCCTGGCCGATCGATATCTCGCTTTTCCCCCATGCGCCGTCGCTGTCACGGCTGGAGGCTTCATCATGATCCGTGCTCTCAACGTGCTCGCATTCATCGTGGCATCCGTGCTGGCGGTCGCGCTCTACATTGCGAAGACCGAGGCGCAGGAAGCGCGCGAGCGGCTGGCGGATATCCGAACCGAGCTGGCCGAGGAGCGCCGGCAGATCAATGTGCTGAATGTCGATATTGCGCATCTCGAGGACCCGGACCGGCTGCGCGCGCTGGCGCGCCAGTATCTCGGTTTCGAGCCGCTCGATCCGCGCCGCGAAGTGGCGATGTCGGATCTCCCGTTGCTGATCGAACCGCAGGCACGGGCCTACACGGCCTCGCAGGAAGATGACGAGAGCGTCGTCGTCGCCGGAGGGCCGCAATGATCGGACCTTGGCGCCGAAAGAAACCCGCGCGGCGGCCACTGGAATCCTACGCCGACAGCGCGCCGCTGCCTGAGGCTGCGCCCGAAAACCTTACCCGGGTTCTGCGCATCGAGAACGAGGACGCGTCGATCGTCGAGGATGCCCGCCGCCGCATGGCGGTCATCGGCTTCACGCTTGTGTTCGCGTTCGGCATGCTCGGCTTCCGTGCGGTCGAGCTGGCCTTTTCCGGGGGTGAAGCCATTGCCTCGGCGCCGGTCGAGGCGGAATCCCGCCGTGGCGATCTTGTCGACCGCAATGGCCAGGTGCTCGCCACCACGCTGGAGACCTGGTCGCTTTATGCCGACCCCCAGCTGGTCTGGGATGCGCGCGAGACCGCCGAGGCGCTCGTCACCGTTCTGCCCGAGCTTGATGTCGAGGATCTGACGGCGGACTTGTCTTCGCGCCGGCGCTTCGTCTGGATACAGCGCAACCTGACGCCGCGCCAGCGCCAGGCGGTCTTCTCGCTCGGCATGCCGGGGCTGGAATTCCGCACCGAACCGCGCCGTGTCTATCCGCGCGGACGGCTGGCAGCCCACGCGATCGGTCACGCCGGCCGCGACATGGTCGGGCTGGCCGGTGCCGAGCAGGCCTTCAACTCGGCCCTGTCCAATGATGATGGCCGCCCGGTGCCGCTGTCGATCGACATGGGCGTGCAATTCCATGTCGATGAGGTGTTGCGCCGCTACATGGCCGAATTCCAGGCGCTCGCCGCGACCGGCATCGTCATGGACGTGCATACCGGTGAAATCCTCAGCCTCGTTTCCCTGCCGGATTTCGACCCCAACCAGGCCGGGGATGCCGACCCGAACGAAAGGCTGAACCGGGCGCTGCAGGCACGGTATGAAATGGGCTCGACCTTCAAGGCCTTTACCGTCGCGCTGGCGCTCGAACAGGGCATTGCCGGGCATGGCGAAACCTTCGATGCAACGGCGCCATTGCAGATTGGTGGCTATACGATCGAGGACTTCCATGCCGAGAACCGCGTCCTGACACTCGAGGAAATCTTCACCCACTCGTCCAATATCGGCTCTTCGCGTATCGCGCTCGCCGCCGGCGCGGATGCGCAACGCGACCTGCTGCAGCGGCTGCGGTTGCTGGAGCGCGCGCCGATCGAGCTTGCCGAGAGCGCGACGCCACTCCTGCCCGAGCGCTGGGGGCCGACGGAAACCGCCACTATCTCTTATGGTCACGGCATTGCCGTCAGCCCGATTGCCGTTGCGTCCGCCTTCGCGGCGATTGCCAATGGCGGCACTTATGTCCGCCCGACCCTGCGGCCTGTCCGTCCCGGTGAAACCGTTGCCGGTGAGCGCGTGCTCGAGCCGGGCGTGGCCCAGGGTGTGCTCAATCTGATGCGTGAAGTGGTCGAAAACGGCACGGGCGGCCGCGCCGATGCCCCGGGTTTCCGCGTTGCCGGCAAGACCGGCACGGCAGAAAAGCCGGGCCGCGGCGGCTATGACGAGGACCGCCTCATTTCCTCCTTCTCCGCGGTGTTTCCGTATGATGACCCGCAATATGTCGTGCTGGTGATCCTCGACGAGCCGCAGGGCAATGCCTCGACCTATGGCTATGCAACGGGAGGGTGGACGGCTGCCCCCGCAGCAGGCGAGATCATCTCGCGTATCGCGTCGATTCTCGGCGTCGAGCAGGAAGACGATCCCCTGACCCGGTCCGCCATGGTGCGGGCCGCTCTGACACCGGATCCCGAACCCGTGGTGAGACCCGATCAGTGAAACTTTCGGAACTGACAGCGCCAGACAGTTTTGCCGGCCCGGATGCCGAGATCACCGGGCTGACGCTGGACAGCCGGGCCGTTCAGCCCGGCTTCCTGTTTGCGGCGTTGCCGGGTCTGCATGTCCATGGCCGGGACTTCATCCCGCAAGCGATCAAGGCGGGTGCGGCGGCCATTCTCACCGAGCCGGGTGTCGATACCGGCACGGTTCCGGCGATTGCCGATCGCGATCCGGCGGCCCGCTTTGCCCGCATCGCGGCGCGTTTTTATCCGCGCCAGCCAGAGACGATCGCGGCGGTGACCGGGACCAATGGCAAGAGTTCCACGGTCGATTTCCTGCGCCAGATCTGGCGCGGCGTGGGCATTGACGGGGCCAGCCTCGGCACGCTTGGCGTGGCCCGCGGCGAAGGCTGGGCCGAGACAGGCTACACCACGCCGGATGCCGCTGCGGTTCACAAGGCGCTCGACGAGCTGGCCGGAGACGGCTGCACACACCTGGCGATGGAAGCGTCCAGCCACGGCCTGAAGCAAAAGCGCATGGACGCCGTGCGCGTGACGCTGACAG
>CBDUFA010000315.1:0-2893 GCA_965366295.1 uncultured Hyphobacterium sp. | reverse complement strand
ACTATCGCGCGGAATTGCGCCACCTGTTCGAACAGGCGGTCACGCGTCAGCTGGTTTCCGACGTTGATGTTGGCGCCTATCTGTCCGGCGGCATGGATTCCGGGTCGATCACGGCGGTCGCCTCGCAGCAGCTCGATTCCATGCGCACCTTCACCTGCGGGTTCGACCTGTCGTCGGCCTCGGGCATGGAGCTGCAGTTCGACGAGCGGCGCGATGCCGAGCACATGTCCTACCTGTTCCAGACCGAGCAGTACGAGATGGTGCTGAAGTCCGGCGACATGGAACGGATCATGCCGGCCCTGGCCTATACGCTGGAAGAGCCGCGCGTCGGCCAGTCCTACCCGAACATGTACGTCGCCCAGCTGGCGGGCAAGTTCAACAAGGTGGTGCTGGCCGGAACCGGCGGCGACGAGCTGTTTGCCGGCTATCCCTGGCGCTATTACAGCGCGGTTTCCAATACCGATTTCGACCAGTATCTCGACAAATACCTGCAATTCTGGCGGCGCCTGCTGCCAGTCGAGCAAACCGAATCCGTCTTCCGCCCGGTCTGGGACGATGTCAGCGATTTCGATGCTCGCGCCGTATTTGCCGATGTCTTCAAGGGCCGCGACACGTCCGGAAACCGGCCGGAAGACTACGTCAATCACTCGCTCTATTTCGAGGCGAAAACCTTCCTGCAGGGTCTGCTGGCGATCGAGGACAAGATCGCGATGGCGCATTCGCTGGAAACGCGCGTGCCCTTCCTTGACAATGACCTGGTCGATTTTGCCATGCGGATCCCGGCTCGGATGAAGCTGGGGCGGCTCGACGAGGTGGCGGCACTGGGACCGCATGCCTCGGCGGACGACATCGCCAGGTTCAAGACCAAGACGACAGACGGCAAGCTGATCCTGCGCAAGGTGATGAAGGGGCTCCTGCCCGACGAGATCTCGCACCGGGTGAAACAGGGCTTTTCCGCGCCGGATGCCAGCTGGTTCAAGGGCGAAAGCATCGACTATGTCCGCGCCACGCTGGCGACGCCCAGCGCACGGCTCTACGACATTGTCGACTATGATACCGTGAAGGGCCTGCTGGACGAGCACCTCGAGGGCCGGGCCAACCGCCGCCTCCTGGTCTGGTCATTGCTCAATCTCGAAGAGATGTTCAAGCAGTACGAAGTGGCTGTATAGCCGCGCGGTTCGGCACAAAAGCCGCCACATCCAGCTTGCGGTCCGGGAACAGGTATTTCCGGATCATCGCCGAGGCAATGACCTCTGCGTCATGCCAGCGGCGGACAAAGCCGGCGCCCTGCTGGCCGATCTCTGCCCATTCCAAGCGCCGTTCCAGCGCGGCCTCGATATCGGCTACCAGCCGGTCGGGATGCAAGTCGAGGACTGGCAGCTCGTCCATCATGGCGGGCGGCACGACATCCCGGTCGGCGTCGCGGATGAAGGCCATGACCGGCTTGCCAAGCGCCATGGCCTCGGTGGCAAAGGCGCCATACCAGCCCAAAAGGCACTGATCGATCACGATGTCCGCCTGTGTCACCCGGCGCCAGAGTTCGGCCTTGGGCATGTTCTGGAGCAAGATGAATTCGATAGGCCAGGTTTTTGCGAGCTCGGAGATGGCCGCCTCGATCATGGGCGTACCCTTCATGGCCCGGTCGGTGGGGGCATGCACGATCCGTATGGAGCCATCCGGGGGTGGCTGCATGATATCCGGCACCGCCGCGTCAATCGCACCGATGTCGATCGCGTAGGGCAGGAATTCGGCCTCCGGCACGGACCGCCGCAGATCCGGGTTGAGGATGAAGAATCCGGTTGCCACGTCCCGCATCGCGGCAATCCGGCGGAGCCGGTCCGCGTCCCGGCTGGTCACGCAAAATTCGAACTTGTCGCAATAACCTTCCCGGCAGGCCCGGGCTTCAGCGGCAGCATAGTTCTGCCCGGCAAGGCGCACATCGCATCCCTGGAGCGTGAAGAAAACCGGCCGGCCCAGGCGCTGAGCGAGCCTGGCCTCTTTCAAATAGAGCGAGGACCACCGTTCACCCAGCTCCAGGAAGCTCCCGGCAAAATAAAGATGAAGCACATCATAACGCAGCGGGGCCCGCATCGCGAACTGAAGCCGGTTGAGAAACGGTCCGGCGCCCGATCCGCTAAAGCGCTTTTGCGCCCGGACATCGTTGCTGCCGATCAGCACGGCATCGCTCGCGACATGCTGCTTGCGTTCGGCTGCCGAGAGCGCGACCGCCTGATCGCTGATATTGTGGGGGCCGTGAAGAACGCTAAGCGGCATTATCGACAGGCTTGCCCGGCGTCTCGAAGAGGCGTTCCCGGATCGGCTGGAGCAGCAGCTCTATAATACGCGCACCGGAATGGCGCCGCAGCATGAAGTCGCGGGCGGCCTGTCCCAGCCCCGCCTCGTCGTCCGGATCGGCGATGATGGACGCCATGTGATCCGCGACGCCCTCGGCGCTGTTGGCAGAAAGCGACGGCATGTCCTCGCCCCAGAACTCCTGGTTCACGGCCGGCTCGGAATAGGTAATCAGCGGCCGGCCGAGGGTCAGCGTTTCCACGGAAATACCCCCGATCGCGGGAATGAAGAACTGGTCCAGCACGGCATGCGAACCGGTATAACACGACCACAGATCGCGCGGAGGCATGGGCGGCGTCCACTTGATGCGGTCGCCCACACCGAGCTCCTCGATCAGCTCGCGGGATTTCGGCGCATCCACGCCCCAGTCGATGAAGGTGACCTCGAAATTGGTGATGCCACGCGCCTGCAAGATCGCACAGGCTTCAATGATGAAATTGTTCTGCTTGTATTCGGTCTCGTTCTCGTCACACCAGACATGGCGGGAGGGGGAAAAGAACTTGACGATACCGTCGGAATGGTCGGGCTTCGGTCCCATGAA
>CBDUFA010000314.1:0-2906 GCA_965366295.1 uncultured Hyphobacterium sp. | reverse complement strand
CATCTCATAATGCGAGGCATTGGATGAATAGCTATCCGCCGCACAACAGGAGGCCGAAGGAAAATAAAGACGCGATGCGCTCGTGTGCGATGATGGCAGTTGCGATAATGCGGTGTCTTCCAGGGACAGGAAATCGATCTGGCCGATGCCGCAATCGCCCGCAACGCAGCCGAGGGCCAATGCCATACCCTGCAGCGTGTCTTGCCGGAACAGATAGCTGTCGCCACCGGGCAGCACGACGAGCGTCTCGGGGCGGCTCAGATCGTCGGCATTGTGCTGTAGCGGGTTGAGGGTCGCGCCGGCCTGCCTGCGAATGCTGCGCCAGATACCGACGCTGTTTTGCGCCGCATTGGTTTGCGGCTCGGCAATCGCGACGCTGGTCTGACCCACCAGGTTCAATGCCGTCTCGGTATTGCGATTTCCGGCGGCGATGAAATCGACATAAAGCCGGTTTACGCCGGGAAGCGATGGCAATGAGGCATTTTCATCATCGGTCACGCGCAGGCTGAAATAGCGCGGTACGGCCGTTTCCATCCGCAGCGCCATTTGCGGCAAAAGCGGTGTCAGGCACTGGCCGGACAGGTCGGACTCGCAAATTCGTACCGAAACGCCGCCGACCGGATTCGGGACGACGAGGATATCGTCGGGTTCGCCGATATTTACGGCGGCCATGGCAGCACCCACCGTCGTGCCGGCATTCGCGAGCCGGACGAATCCGTCATCACTCGGCGTGGTCAGAACCGGTATGATATCGGCGCCGGAATTGCCGCTTGTGGAATAATGCACAAACGCACGGCTGGTCCGGAAGGATGGCGCCTGGTGGCGCACACGGATGTCATTCCCGCTGGAATCGGTCCCGGTGACACATTCGAGCACCGGGGCAAAATCGCAAAACCCCCGACACCCATCGAATTGGGTTGCCTGCAAATCCCGCTCGAAAATGCGTACCGCAAAAAGGCGGGTTTCACGCGCCGAGAGCGATATTTCCGGCCCGCCGGGAAAATCGATAGCCTGCCCGATACCGGCATAGCCGAAACTGTAGTTGGCGTGTTCCTCGACGATGCGGCAATTATCCAGATCGGTGTCCCGCGCATTCTGGACGGCAAGGAAATAGGTCGCGGCGACACCACTCCCGGACGTGTCCAGCAAACGCGTCGATGGCAGGATGGAAAACCGCACGACAGGGTTCTGCCAACTCTCCAGCTGGGCTTGCGCGGCCGGAGACGCCAAAAACAGCCAAGCTGTCAGGAGAAAAGCGGCAAATATCAAACGCGGCATCGTGTCCACCGAAAAATTTCTACTTTAGACTGAAGTATAGCTGACAGAAGCATAACTGCCAAAGCATAACTGCCAATTGAGTTCGGACTTGCCCGGCGCCGCCCTTTCCGGCATTAGCTGGCCATGAAAACGTTTGAAATCGCAAAGACACCGGAGGCAGCCGTTGATCGGCTTGTCGGCCTCCACAAGACATCCGTTGAAAATCTCCGCGCCGCGCTGAAGGCCTATCTCGATGAGGGCATCGCGCCCGACCCGGACGCCCGGGCCGCCGGCGCGTTCGCCTATCCCGAGCTGCGTGTGCGCTACGAGCCGGAAAGCTCGCCGCCGCCGATCAGCCGCGCCTTCGGCAAGTTCTCGGAGCCGGGGCTCTACGCCCAGTCGATCACCGAGCCGGAATTGTTCCGCGATTACCTGGTCGAGCAGCTCTCCCTGCTGCAGGGCGATTACGACATCACCATCGAGACCGGGCTTTCGGAAACCGAGATCGCCTTTTCCACCGTGCTGGACGGGGCCGAGGACCTTGATCTCGATGCCGCTTCGGTGGCCGACCTGGTGCGCAATTTCCCCTATGCCGACTTGGCCCGGATCGATGATGCCCTGCCCAATGGCGAACGCGTTCCCGAGCCGGGTGAAGCCCGTCCGCTGACCCTGTTCGACGCGCCGCGCGTGGATTATTCGCTGCAGCGGCTGAAGCATTATACCGGCAGCCCCTACGAAGACTTCCAGCAATTCATCCTGTTCACCAATTACCACCGCTATGTCGACGCCTTCGTCGCCTGGGCCATCGGGCAGCTGAAAGCGGACAATGAGTATTCGTCTTTCTCGGCCGCCGGCTTTGTCGAGGTCGACGGCAAGACGCCGAACGCGCGCGCGGCGGTCGAGGCCGCACCCTGGCGGCGCTTCCAGATGCCGGCCTATCACCTCAAGGCGCCGGGTGGCCGGGGTATCACGCTGGTGAATATCGGGGTCGGCCCGTCGAACGCGAAGACGATTACCGATCACCTCGCCGTCCTGCGCCCGCAATGCTGGCTGATGATCGGCCATTGCGGCGGCCTGCGTCATTCCCAGAGGCTGGGCGATTACGTTCTGGCGCACGCTTACTTGCGCTATGACCGGGTGCTGGACCGCGATTTGCCGCTGGAAATCCCGGTCCCGCCGATTGCCGAGATCCAGATCGCGCTGGCCGATGCGGTCAAGACGGTCTCCGGCGACAGCCGCGCCGATATCAAGCGGCGGCTGCGGACCGGAACGGTGGCGACCTATGCCGACCGGAACTGGGAGCTGCGCTATCACGCCGAGGCGCGGCGCATCAACCAGTCACGGGCGATCGCGGTGGACATGGAATCGGCCACGATCGCGGCCAATGGTTTCCGCCTGCGCGTGCCCTATGGCACGTTGCTCTGCGTTTCCGACAAGCCGCTGCATGGCGAGTTGAAACTGCCCGGCGCGGCCAATCTCTTCTACCAGAAATCCATCTCCGAACACCTGATGGCCGGTATCGAGACGGTGGAGATCCTGCGCCGCAACGAGGCCTCGGCGCTCCATTCCCGCAAGCTGCGCAGCTTTGACGAGCCGCCCTTCCGTTAGGCGCAGCGCCTATTGGCCTGCTTTTTCACCCTTTCGGGGGA
>CBDUFA010000313.1:0-2915 GCA_965366295.1 uncultured Hyphobacterium sp. | reverse complement strand
CCGGCGGCTATGGCCGGGCCTATTTCTCCTGCACCTCGGCGCATACCTGCACCGGGGACGGCAATGCCATGGTGCTGCGCGCCGGCCTGCCGCTGCAAGATATGGAATTCGTGCAATTCCACCCGACCGGAATCTATGGCGCCGGCGTCCTCATTACCGAGGGCGTGCGCGGCGAGGGTGGCTATCTCACCAATTCCGAGGGCGAGCGCTTCATGGAGCGCTATGCGCCATCCGCCAAGGATCTCGCCAGCCGCGACGTGGTTTCGCGTTCCATGACGGTGGAAATCCGCGAGGGCCGCGGCGTCGGTCCGAAGAAGGACCATATCTATCTCCACCTCGACCATCTCGACCCGGACATCATCCACAAGCGCCTGCCCGGCATTTCCGAGAGCGCGCGGGTGTTTGCCGGCGTCGACGTGACCAAGGAACCGATCCCCGTCCTGCCGACCGTGCACTACAATATGGGCGGCATCCCGACCAATTATCACGGCGAGGTCCTGACCCTGAACGGCAAGGGCGAGGAAGTGTCCGTGCCGGGCCTGATGGCCGTGGGCGAAGCCGCCTGCGTCTCGGTGCACGGCGCCAACCGCCTCGGCTCGAACTCGCTGATCGACCTCGTCGTCTTCGGCCGCGCCGCCGGTCTGCGCGTCGGCGATACGGTGGATGCGGCGTCCAGCCAGCCCGACCTGCCGGACGGTGCGGGTGACAACACGCTCGCCCGCCTCGACAAATACCGCAACGCCAAGGGCGGCACGCCAACAGCCAAGCTGCGCGACGACATGCAGCGGGCGATGCAGGAAAACTGCGCCGTCTTCCGCACCGGCGAGGTGATGAGCGAGGGCGTGGAGCGCATCAAGCAGGTCTATGCCGGCCTGCCGGACATCCATGTCTCCGACCGCACCATGGTCTGGAATACCGATTTGATGGAAACGCTGGAGCTCGACAATCTCGTCGCCCAGGCCGCCGTCACCGTGAATGGCGCCGTCGCCCGCGAGGAAAGCCGCGGCGCCCATGCCCGCGAGGACTTCGCCGACCGCGATGACGAGAACTGGATGAAGCACACGCTCGCCTGGATTGATGAAAAGGGCGATGTGACGCTGAAATACCGCGGCGTGCACAATTTCACCCTGTCCAACGACATCGCCTATATCGAGCCGAAGGCCCGGGTTTATTGATCGTATGGGCCGATCGCTCCGGGATGCCATAACGGAGTGGTACGCATCGCTCAGCCTGAGTGTGTTTGAGCTAGGATATCGGTTGCGCGTATTCCGGATAGCTAACACGGCTCCTTGCCCGTGTTGCGGTTATCTCACCCTGAGCTCGGAAAATCTCGGCGGTTACGACATCTGCCCGGTCTGCTTCTGGGAAGACGAGGGATGGCCAGATAGCGTCGACCGGCTGGATGAAGATTTCGGTGGTGCAAACCGTTCATCGCTGAAGGTCGCGCGCGACAATTTTATTTCGTTCGGGGCTTGTGACAAGGAAAGCGTGAAGCATACCCGTCGGCCCTATCGGTTTGAAATCCCGGAAGTCGGACCTGATCCGGATGCATACTTTCCGTTCGCTCAACATCTGTGGGACAGCCGTAAAGCTGAGGATTAGCTCCTGCAGAACTTCCCCTCCCCTTGATGGGGAGGGTCGACGATCCGTCAGGATCGTCGGGGTGGGGTGTGAATGACAAACGCCGCAGCAAAAATACCCCCACCCCTACCCCTCCCCACCAAGGGGGAGGGGAAACTCACCCCGGCCAAACCAATTCGCTTTACCGCTAGCCATTTGCCGCTAGCCTCCGGCAAATGACCAACACCACTGGCTACTCCACCACGCCCCTGCCGAAAAAGCTCGGCCTGAAAGACGGTCAGGCGGTGTGTTTCATCAACCTGCCGGAAAGCCTGCGCTGGCTGACAGAGGCCGCGCAATTCATTGACCTCACCGATACGCCCGAGCCGGGCGGCGAGCTGGATGTCGTCCATCTTTTCGTCATGTCGCGGGACCAGCTGAACACCGCCCTGCCGCAGGCACGCCTCGCCATCGCCCAGGCCGGCATGATCTGGGTGTCATGGCCGAAGAAAGCCTCGAAAGTCGAAACCGATATGAGCGAGGACGCGGTGCGCGAGGCCGCCTTCCCCCTCGACCTTGTCGACATCAAGGTCTGCGCCGTCGATGATATCTGGTCGGGCCTGAAACTGGTCATCCGCAAGGACAGGCGGCACTAGCCGCGCGCCTTGCCCCGGCACGGTGTCTCGTCCAGTCTGCGCCGAGCAGACACGAGGTTTCACCCATGATTGCCACCGCCATGATGGCGCTCGCCACCGCAGTGCAGGCGCCGGTCTCCGATCACCAGCTGCAGACGCTGCTCTTCCTCGAACTGGTTTCGCGGCGCGCCCCGCAATGCGATCTGATCGAGGCGTGGGAAGGTGCCGCTGTGCGCACCCAGACCGCGCAGGTCCTGCGCGGTTTCGATATCGCCACGCAGGATGCCTTCGAGGCCCAGATCCAGGACCGGATGGACGAGGTGGCCTGTGATGACGAGCAGATGACCGCCTGGGTCGAGGCATTCCGGCCCGGCATTTCGCGCGAATTCCTGCCGCCCATTCTCGCCCTCTATCGCGGCTTTGCGCGCCAGGACGATCCGCCCGCCCTGTTCGTGGCCGAAGCCGATGCCGGACGTGCAGAGGCGATTGCCCGCATCGATGCCCGGCTGGCACAATGGCAGGCCGCCGGGATCACCCCGGAAGGTGGCGGCGACTGGGCCGGCTATGCCACGCGGGTCGAGGCCGCGGCCGACCGGATCCGCGATGTGCTGGCCAGCGGCGAAGCCGACGGGCTGACCCCGGCCCAGGCCAGCATGCTGATCCGCGATTCCGTCACCGTGACCGAGCTCTGGCTCGCGGCGGCGGACGGCTGACCAGAAA
>CBDUFA010000312.1:0-2916 GCA_965366295.1 uncultured Hyphobacterium sp. | reverse complement strand
CCCGGTCGACATCTTCCGCATTGGCCGCCTGACCGGACCAGACCGTCTCACCGCTGGCCGGGTCCAGCGACGAGAAGGCCTCGCCTTGTCCGGCCTGCCACGCGCCATTGATGAAACAATGTCCAGTCAGGGTCATTCAGCACTCCAGAGTCTTACGGTGTCGCCGCTCTGGACATCCAGAGCAGCCTGGCTTTCGGCATCAAGCAGCACGGTCTCGTTGTTCAGCGAAACGCGCGCCCGAACCGCCCGGAAATCGTCAAACCGGTCGGTCGTCACGATGGCATCTGTCTCGCCACTTCCGGCCGCAACCGTCAGCCGGCGGCTTTCGCGCCCGGTCCGCGCCTCGCGCGTTGATACCGACATCAACGGCCCGCCGTCAAAAATGTCGATATAGCGATTATAGGTGAAGCCTTCCCATTCCAGCAGGCGGCGCGCCCCGCCGCCATGATCATGGGTCTGGCCGATCACTTCGCGGGCGGCCTCGGGCAGGATATCCAGGTAGATCGGGTGCTTTGGCATCAAATCCAGGATGAACTGGTTGTCCGAGGATGCGCTGAACCGGTCCGCTTCATCGAATGTCATCCGGAAGAATGGCCGGGTCACATGATCGAAGAAGGGCGATGATCCGTCTTCCCGGACCACGCCGCGCAATTCGGCGAGCACATGCGGACCGAAGCGGCTGTAGTCCGCGGCGATCAGCAGATACCGGGTCTGCGCGACAAGCCGGCCAGCACCGCCGCCGCGCGCGGCTTCGCTGACAAACAGCGTGCCGACTTCGCTACAACCGGCGAAATCATTCACTAGGAACATGACTTCCATGTCGAACCGCCGATTGGCTTCTTTCGACGACTGGGCCAGCGTCACGATCTTGAAGTCGTAATACGGTTTGGACAGCCCGACCGCGTCCTTTACCGCCGAGCAGCCCACGATCCGGCCGCTTTCTGTGTCCTCCAGCATCATCTGGTAAGTCAGTTCCTGCGGGCCGTCCGCGGTGGAGGCAAAAGCAGCCTCGGACTTCTCGAGCCGGGCCGCGAGGTCATCCCGGCCAACCGCGAGGCTGGTAAATCCCGTGCCGGCCGCATCGGCCAGCGCCATGAAGGAATCAATGTCGTCGCGGCGTGCCGCCCGCACTCTCAGCATGTCATGTCCCCGCTGCCAGGGCCCGCGCCGCTTTGGCGTCGAACTCTCCGGATGCAAATTTCATCAGCATGATGGCCGACAGCTTCGCCCGTTCGGGAAGGCTGGACAGCAGGACCATCTCGTCATGGGAGTGGATATCCGCGCCGCAAGCCCCAAGCGTGTCGACATTCGGGCACCCGGCCGCCCAGAGATTATTGCCTTCACAGACGCCGCCCGTGGCATTCCAGCGGATATCGAGGCCCAGCGCCGATCCCGCAGTCCGCGTCCATTCAAACATCTGGGCATTGGCCGGTGTCATCGGCTTGGCCGGTCGCGTGAAACCCCCAAACAGCTCGGCCGCGATGCCATCACGCTTCGCCGTGTCGTTCGCCAGGCGATCAAGGTTTTCCAGCACCCAAGCCTGGTCATCCTCGTCCTTTACCCGGACATTGAAACGCACGACCGCATTGGCAGGCACCACGTTCGGCGGTCCACCCCCATCGATTCGCGCCACGTTGAAGGTAACGCCGTCGCGCTGGCCATTGAGGTCATCCAGCCTGAGGGCGAATTGCGACGCCGCGACCACCGCATTGCGGCCGAGATGATGCTCGCGGCCGGCATGAGCGGCATTGCCCGAAACCTTCAACGACCAGTTCCCGGATCCCTTGCGGGCTCCTGCGAGCGAGCCGTCTGCCAGCGCCGGTTCGTAGGTCATGCCGATATCGGCCTTTGACCCTAATTGATGAATGATCGGACCGGAGCCCAGCGAACCGATTTCCTCGTCCGGGCTGATCAGAACATCATACCCGATCCGGTCTCTGTCTGGATGGCGCTCTAGCGCCATCAGCGCATGCAGCATGACGAGCAGCCCGCCCTTCATGTCGGCCCCGCCCGGGCCATTCATCCGGTCATCATCCCACATTTGCCAGGACTGGAAGCTGTCCTCCTTGGGGAAGACCGTATCATGGTGGCCGGTCAGGACGATCCGGATCGGCGCTTGTGGCCTCTGGATCAGCCGGAAAGATGGCGTGTAGGCCTGCTCGGTGACCTCACCATTTTTCTCCACGACCGTCGTCGGCGACAGCGATTCGGCGCGTATCTCACCGCCCAGCGGCGCAAAGGCGGTCTCGATACGCGAGCGCATCGTTTCGAGCCCTTCGGCATTGCGGCTGCCCGAATTGATGTTGACCCAATCGCGCAGTGTCTCGACCATGGAAGCGGCCTGGCTTTCGATCCAGTCGAGGGCCGCGGTTTCGTCGCGGGAAAGGCTGATCTTTGAGGTCATGCCGGGAGCCACAATCCTCGCATCTGGCTGTTGGAAAAATCAGGTGTCCCGCCGTTCTATTACTGCCAATGGGCGGGTCAAGATGCGCCGCTGGTGTTCGCCAGTGCGGGAATTCCGGACACGTCGCGGCACAAAAGAAAACGGCCCGGCGAATGCCGGGCCGTCTCTTTAGTCTGGCTAACCGTCAAACTAGCGCAGGTCGACGAGGACCTCGGCGCGACGGTTGAGCGGCTCACGGACACCGTCAGGCGTCTGAACCGCCGGGCGGCTTTCGCCCAGGGCCTGCAGCGAGATCGAGCTGGCCGGAACGCCGAGGCGAACCAGTTCGTCACGAACCGCACGAGCACGGCGCTCGGACAGGCCGACATTGTAGGCCGCAGCGCCCGAACGGTCAGCGTGACCGTCGATCGAAACGCTGGCAACGCCACAGTTACGAGCCTGGTTGACCGCCTGGTTGATCACGGCACGAGCCTGATCGGTCAGGTTCGAACGATCCCACTCGAAGTAGACCA
>CBDUFA010000311.1:0-2917 GCA_965366295.1 uncultured Hyphobacterium sp. | reverse complement strand
CATGGTGACGATGGAAATCGAGCAGGAAGTGTCCAATGTCGCGAGCGGCTCGGCCTCCTCGCTGACACCGACGATTTCCTCGCGTTCGCTGTCGACAACGGTCTCGATCCGGTCGGGTCAGACCGTTATCCTCGGCGGGCTGATCGATGAGAGCCGTGATAGCGGCCGCGATGGCATACCCGGCCTGTCCCGGCTTCCGGGTGTCGGCAATCTGTTCGGCCAGACCAGCGTCACGACCACGCGCACCGAATTGCTGATCTTCCTGACGCCGCGCGTGATCGACAGCGACGAGGACGCCGCCGCGATCACCAACGAGATCCGCCGCCGCATGGAATTGCTCGCGCCGGAGACCAATTGATCAGCGCCTGGCTCGACGCGTTCCTGATTGTCGCCAGCCCCTTCCTGGGCAGCTTCATCACGGCTTCATCGCGTGCCTGGCCGGACTGGAACCGGATCGTCTCCGGCCGCTCGAAATGCGACGAATGCGGCCACACGCTGACACCGCTCGAACTGGTCCCGATCATCAGCTTCGCCATGCAGCGCGGGAAATGCCGCCAATGCGGCGCGCCCGTGCCGTGGATACATCCGGTGGGCGAAATCCTCGCCCTCCTGATCGGCATTGTCGCTGTGCTGGCCTTTGACGGCTGGGCCTCCCTCGCCATCGCCGCCTTCGGCTGGATGCTGCTGTTCGGCGCGCTTGTGGATCTGCGCACTTTCCTGCTGCCGGACATCGTGACGCTCGGCCTGGTCCCGGCCGGCCTGGCCATGACCTGGCTGGCGGAGGGGCGCGAAAGCCTTCTCGCCCATACACTGGCGGCCATTGCCGGCTTTGCCAGCCTCGCGCTCATCGGCTGGCTCTATCGCTGGCTTCGCAAGCGCGAGGGGCTGGGGCTGGGCGATGCCAAGCTGCTGGCGGCCGGCGGCGCCTGGGCCGGGCCACTGGCGCTGCCATGGATTGTCCTGATCGGCGCGGGCGCGACCCTTTTCATCGTCGCCATCGCGCATATTCTCGGCCGTAAGGCGCATGCCACCATGGCCGTACCGCTGGGCCCGGGTCTCGCGGCAGGCTGCTATCTGGCATATTGTTTGCCACCCTTGATCCAGCTCGCGAATTGAAAAGGCCTCTTGCGTGTTCGAACGCCATGCTCTCCGGATCGGCCCGAGCCGGTCGCTGACCCGAAAGCCCAAAGGTCTGTGGGCCGAACCGTGGATGGTCTGGCGCGAAAATGCCTGGCGTGAGCTGACCTGTCCGGCCTGCCGCGAAACCGGGCTGATGCCCAAGCGGATCGACGCCAACCCGCCCTACAAGCCGCGCGAACGCTACAATCTCTTCCAGTGCGAAAACTGCGGCACGCTGCATTATCCCGATGCCGAGGTGTTCGAGTACGAAAGCCGCAAGGATGCCGACCTCGCGCGCAAATTCTACCTCGAGGTCGGGGCTGGTCTCGACGCCATGATCGCGCCGCTGGCCTGGGCCGGGATGGACCGTGTCGGAAGCTATCTGGAGGTCGGCGGCGGCTATGGATTCTCGGTCGACTTCGCCAGCCGGGAGCTCGGCTGGTCCGCGGCCAACATCGATCCCTCCTTCCTCGCCCGCACCGGTGCCGCCGATCTCGGCCATGACCATGTTGCGGCCTATCTCACACCCGACCACCGCTTGGCGGACCAGTCCTTCGACCGCGTCCTCTCCTCGGAAGTCATCGAGCATGTGAAAACGCCCGAACCCTTCCTGGAATCGCTCACCGCGGCGCTATCACCGGATGGCGTGCTGCTGCTGACCACGCCGAACGCCGCGGTCGTGACAAGCGATGCCAGCCTCGACCAGCTCCTGCCCGTCATCACCGCGGGCCACCATCTGGTGATCTATTCCCGGGCCGGTCTGGAAGCGGTTCTGCGCCGCGCCGGCTATGAACACATCGTGATCGAGGAAAGCGGACCGACCCTGCAGGCCGCCGCCTCGCGCAAGCCCTTCACGGCGGATTTCGGCGCCCGCCCGGACCGCGCGCGTCTGCAATCCTATCTCGCGGACCGGCTGGATGCGCTCGGCGGTGACCATGCCCTGTTTGCTGCTTTCGCGGTCCGCTTGCTGAAAGAATATGTCCACACCGCACAATGGGATGAGGCGCGGACGATCCGCGACCGGCTCGCCCGTCGCTGGATGGAGGATTACGGGCTGGACCTGAACCTGCCCGGCAGCCTGAAACCGGAATTCGTGCGCAGCGAGAAAGGCGAAAGACGGCGCCTGCGGAAATTCGCCGCCAATCATCCCTTCTCGCTCGCCATCGCGCTCTACTATTCCGGCCGCGTCGACCAGCAGCTGGGCCAGACACGCGAAGCCGCCGACGCCTTCCGCGGCGCGGCCCGCATCGCACGCGTCCTTCAAACCGTGTTCGGGGCCATGTATGCGGCCTGCCGCGAAACCGAGGATGCCGGCCTGCGCGGCCAGATGGCCGCCGCCGAATTGACCGCAACCCGCGATCCCGCCCGTGCTGCCCGGAGCCTTCTGGCCATTGCTGCCGATGTTGCCGGCCTCGCCCGTGACGAGTGGCAGCGGGTCGCCTGTCAGGTCTATGCCGCCGGCGCGCTTTCCGGGAAGCATGACGAGGTGTCCCGGCTCGAACCCTTCGTGCGCGGCTGGATCGCGGATCGCACCGGGCTTTCAGCCAATGAGGGCTATGCCGCCGGCGGGCTCGGCGAGCGTGCGCTGCTTGAGAATGACCGCCGGGCCGCGGCCGACTGGTTCACACGGGCCGCCAGCGCCATGACCGACACGTCGGAGAAGGCTGTGTTCTCGGCGAAAGCCGCGAAGGCGCGGGGCATCGAAGAGGAGCCCGGCACCGTGCTGATCCGGGAGCTGAATGCCGGAAACCATGCGCTGACCCGCCAGCCCGCTGAGATCTTGCGGGAGAAGGCACCG
>CBDUFA010000310.1:0-2918 GCA_965366295.1 uncultured Hyphobacterium sp. | reverse complement strand
CGCCCCGATGCAAGGAAAACCGCTAGCGGCTGCCGATCCGGACATCCCCGCCCGTACTGGTATTCGCGCGCACGCTAGCCGGCTCGGTGAGGCTGCGCACATCCGCGCCGGTGGAGACATTCGCGGTCAGCGATTCGCTGGCATTCACCGTGATGCTGGAGCCCGTCGAGGCGTTCACCCGGATGCTGTCGCAGACCAGCTCGCGTCCGTTCATATTCGCGCCAGTCGAGACATTGATGTTCGCATAGTCACAAGTGCCGGAGAACCGGGAATTGGATCCGGTCGAGACGTTGAAATCAAAATCGCCGCCCGCGAGCCCGGTCACGTCGGCCACAATCCCGCGCGAGAAGTTGAAGGCGGTCACGTCGGGGGCCGAAACATGGACGGTGACATCCAGTGCCCGTTGGCGGCGGAACCAGCCGAACGCACCGCGATCCTGACGGATTTCCAATTCGCCATTGCGGATGTCGAACTCGATCTCGGCGATATCCTCGGCGTCCCCTTCAAGTCGGATGGAGGGCGTATCCGCGGGCGAAAACCGCACGTCGAACCGGCCACCGGCATCCAGCCGCGAGAACGCGCCGATATCCTCGGTGCGGACCGCGTCCTGAGCCAGGGCTGCCGCGCTCGATGCCAGCCCGGCCAGAGCGATAGTCATACGGGATTGCTTCATCGTCTTCTCCTGTCGTGGCATTGCGCCCGACCATTGGATGCAGACCAGAGCCGGATTGGATGCAATCGGCGGAAATCCGCCATCAGACCAGCCGGCTTTGCTCCACAGCCGCCTTGATGAAGCTGGCAAAGAGCGGATGCGGTTCGAACGGCCGCGATTTCAGCTCGGGGTGGAATTGCACGCCGATGAACCAGGGATGGTCTTCCAGCTCGACGATTTCCGGCAGCACGCCATCGGGCGACAGGCCCGAGAATTTGAGGCCGGCCGCTTCCAGCTGATCGCGGTAGGCGATGTTGACCTCGTATCTGTGGCGGTGGCGCTCCTCGATTGCGGACGCACCATAGATGTCTTTCACCCGCGAGCCTTCCTTCAGGACCGCCTGGTAGGCGCCCAGGCGCATCGTGCCGCCCAGATCGTCCTCACTGCCGCGGCGTTCGACTTCATTGCCGCGCGTCCACTCCGTCAGCAGGCCGATCAGGGGTTCCTCTGTAGGACCGAATTCCGAGGAGTTGGCCTTGGGCAGGCCGGCGAGATGCCGCGCCGCCTCGATCACTGCCATCTGCATGCCGAAACAGATCCCGAAATAGGGAATCTTGCGCTCGCGCGCGAACCGGACCGCCGCGATCTTGCCTTCAGCACCGCGTTCGCCGAACCCGCCCGGCACCAGGATGCCGTGCACATTCTCGAGCGGTCCGAACGTGTCCTCCGCCTCGAACTGTGAAGATTCCAGCCATTTCAGCTTCACCTTCACATTGTTCGCGATACCGCCATGGGCCAGCGCTTCATTGAGCGATTTATAGGCATCGAGCAGGCCGGTGTATTTGCCGACCACGCCGATCGTGACCTCGCCATCGGGTTCGTGGATCGTGTTGGAGATCGCCTGCCAGCGGGTCAGGTCGGGATCAGGCGCATCGCCAATGCCGAAGCGCTTGAGAACCTCGCTGTCCAGTCCCTTGGCGTGGTAATCGAGCGGCACATCATAGAGTGACGCCGCATCCATGCCCTCGATGACCGCACTTTCCGGCACATTACAGAACAGGGCGATCTTGCGCTTTTCACCCGGATCTATCGGCTGCTCGCAGCGGCACAGCAGGATGTCGGGCTGGATGCCGATCGAGCGCAGCTCCTTCACCGAGTGCTGCGTCGGCTTGGTCTTCATCTCGCCGGCCACCTTGATGTAGGGCAGCAGGGTGACGTGCAGGAAGATCGCGTTGTCGCGGCCCAGCTCCTGGCCGAGCTGGCGCAGTGATTCGAAGAAAGGCAGGCCCTCGATATCGCCGACCGTGCCGCCCACTTCGCACAATACGAAATCGACATCGCCGGCGTCGGACAGGACGAATTCCTTGATCGCGTCAGTGACGTGCGGGATTACCTGGACGGTCGCGCCGAGATAATCCCCGCGGCGTTCGCGCTCGATAATCGTGGAATAGATCCGGCCGGTGGTGATGTTGTCGCTCTGCGCGGCGGCGACACCGGTGAAGCGCTCATAATGGCCGAGGTCGAGGTCGGTTTCCGCCCCGTCATCGGTCACATAGACTTCGCCATGCTGATAGGGCGACATCGTGCCCGGATCGACATTGAGATAGGGATCGAGCTTGCGCAGGCGGACCCTGTACCCGCGCGCTTGAAGAAGCGCGCCCAGTGCGGCGGAAGCGAGGCCCTTACCCAGCGAGGAAACCACGCCGCCAGTGATGAAGATGTATCGCGGCATGGGAATTCTGAATAACCCAGATTCGGCGGCGGCGAAAGCTCGCCGCCGGTAAAACCAACATCAATTTCAGCAGAAGCCTATTCGTCGTCCGGCAAAGACGGGGAATCGGGCTCTTCGTCAGCGGTCATGTCGAGCACGGGCGCATCTTCCTCGACCGTATCGAACACGCTGCGGCCCTGGGCATCGCGGCCGGCCACAATCGCCATGACGATCGCGAGAATGAAGAAGGCTGCACCCAGGAAGGTCGTCGTCCGCGTCAGGACGGTCGCTGCGCCACGGCTGGACATCATGCCACCGCCGCCACCACCAATGCCCAGCGCACCGCCATCGGAACGCTGCATCAGGACCACACCGACCAGCGCCACGGAAATGAGGAGCTGGATGATCAAGAGAACTGTCATCATGGCAAAATCGCCGCCTTCTTCGGGAAACCCCGTCTACATGGAGGCGGCTTTTAACGCAGGCAAGTCCCCAACGCTACTCCCCGGCGCGGCGGATGACAGCCGCTTTCGCAGAGCGCTCACAGTTTTCGCG
>CBDUFA010000309.1:0-2923 GCA_965366295.1 uncultured Hyphobacterium sp. | reverse complement strand
CCCTTCTGGTAGAGGTGCATGAGGGTCTTTCGCCCCTCATCGAACTCCCAGTCGAAAATGGCATCAAACTCTTGCGGCACGGTCCAGCGCGGATCGATATCCGGCAGCGGGTAAAGCTCTCGCAGGCTCATCATTCTCTCCCCGGTCAGCGTCAGCGTGTTTTTCTCGTGAGTAAACGCTGTTCACTTCCGGCCAGAGTGATCGAAATTCACACCGATTGCAAGGGCTGGCAGGGCGTCATTTTGGCGCTGGGCCAGTCAGCGCCGGCAGGCCTTCACGCGCGAGGACGGCGCGAACCGAAATGCGATGTTCCACCAGCCGCGCCCAGTCGGTCCATCGCGGGCATCCGCCCGCCAGGTCGAACCCGACCCGGCACCCCCAGCGATAGAAGACGTAGAGATAGGGGTCGAGCACGGTGAAATAATCGCCGAGCGCATAGAAATCCCCCAAACCGGCCTCGATCTGTTGATGGCAATCGGCGATCGTCTCGCGGGCCGTCCGGGCCATGCCGTCGGCTACCTGGTCGGGTGCCGGGTGAAAACGGCCGGGACGCCATAAGCCGCCATAGGCGGTGGCATGCAGCGTGGTGCCCAGCCAGGACATCATTTCATGCAAGCGCGCGCGGTCCCGCGACCCCGGTGCCGGCAAGTATCCGGCGTCCGGCACCAGCTCGCCGACATGGCAAAGGATGGCCGACGCCTCGGTCAGGATACCCCATGACGTTTCCAGCGCCGGTACGCGAAGCCGCGGATTGATGCGCGCATAATCCGGGTCGAGATGCCGGCCTTCGGCAATGGCGAAGGCCTCGGCGCTATAGGCGAGTCCGGTTTCCTCCAGCAGGATGTGCGGTGCCAGCGAGCAGGCACCCGGCGAGTAGTAGAGTTTGAGCATGGCAGGATCCTCGGGCTTGACCCTGTCCAGCCTAGCTGCGAGCTTTCATGCGTCTAATGCATGTTCAGCAGCCTTTTGATTTGTTTTCTTCATGGATGAGCTTGATCTCAGGGACTTGCGGCTGGTGCAGGCCATCATGGCGCAAGGCGGCGTGACGGCCGCGGCAGAAGTGCTGAACCTGACCCAGTCGGCGGTGAGTCATCAGCTCAGGACGCTCGAGGATCGGCTTCAGATACGCTTGTTCATCCGGTCAGGCCGCCGCCTCCTGCCGACGCCGGCCAGCCGCGCCCTGATCGAGGACGGCGGGCCGATTCTGGACGCCGCCGGCCAGCTGTCGCGGACGATCAGCCGTATCCGGTCGGGGCGCGATGCCACGATCCGGCTGAGCACCGGGTGCTATACCTGCTATCACTGGCTGCCTGCCGTATTGGCCGGGCTGAAACCGGAAACCGGCGCTCCGGTTATCGATTTCCGTGTGAGCCCGGCCCGCGGCGAAATCGAGGACCTGCTTCGCGGCGAGCTCGATGTGCTGATCGACGATATCGCGGCGCCACCGCCGGGCGTGTTTGCAACACCGTTGTTCGAGGACGAAGTGGTGGCCTTCATGAGAACGGACCATGACCTGACCCACAAGGACTGGCTGGATCCCGCCGATCTGGAAGGCGAGACTCTGCTCGTGCACTCGCAAAAGCGCAGCGTCTTCATCAACACCGTGCTCGAACCGGCCGGCCTGCGCAAATTCCGGGTCTCCGAGCTGCCCGTCACCGAAGGCCTGCGCGAGTGCGCCGCCGCCGGTATCGGCATCGCGGTGATGGCAAGGTGGGCCGGACAGCCGGATTTGGAAAGCGGACGGCTGGTGGCGGTGCCGATTACCCTCACCGGCATACGCCGGACATGGTCAGCCTTTACCGCCGGCCCTCCGGAAGGTGTCATTGCCGGCATGGTCACCCACCTCGCCGGACAGGCACAAAGGGGCGCTTTCCTGAAAGCCTGAGCGGCCTATTCCGCCGGCGTTGCTTCCGGCGGCTTGGCCGGCAGCTGGGTCACCGGCTTTTCCACGCCGGCGGCCTTCTTGATCGCCTTGGTGGTCAGGCGCGACCCGTCCGGCGACCAGCCCGGCGGCGCAAATACATAGGCCAGGGCATGCCGGATGGACCGGGCCGAGGCGACATCCTTCACGATGCCCCACCATTCGTGGATCGAGATCCGCAGCGGATTATAGGTGCCGAGATTTTTCACGATGCCATAGCGGCAGGGCTCTTCGTCCAGCTCCGGCTGGAAGGTTCCGAACATCCGGTCCCAGATGATGAAGACGCCGGCATAATTGCGGTCGAGATAGACCGGGTTGGTTGCGTGGTGAACACGATGGTGCGAGGGCGTGTTCATCACCGCTTCGACCGGTGCCGGGAATTTCCGGATCACCTCGGTATGGATCCAGAACTGGTAGATCAGGTTCAGCCCGCCGCAGAACGCCACCATGGCCGGCGGAAAGCCGAGCAGGATCATCCACGATCCGAACCAGATGAATTTCAGCGTGAAGACATTGAACCAGGGCTGGCGCAGCGCGGTCGTCAGATTGTAATGCTGCGAGGAATGGTGGGTAACGTGATCGGCCCAGAACCAGCGCACCGTATGGGCAAAGCGGTGCGACCAGTAATACACGAAATCGTCCAGCACGAAGCAGGCGATCCAGACATACCAGGCCCATCCGAAATCAAACAGCGCATAAGGGCTGATGAAGGCAAACCAGGTCGCCCCCGCACCGGCAAACACGATGCTGGCCACCGTATTGCCAAGCCCCATGGCGAGGCTGGCGCCGGAATCGCGCGGCTCGAACTTCGCCTTCCCGGTCTGGCGCGCATAGATCAGCTCGGCGACGATCAACAGCACGAAGAAGGGAATGGCCACCAGGGTGTAGTGATCGAGCAGGCCTGCCGCGTTGGTGGAAACCAGGTAGAGCCCGCGCGGCCCGAAAAAGGCAATGGCCATCAGTGCCGAGACGATGAGGGTGACGATGCCCAGCGGCATGCCG
>CBDUFA010000308.1:0-2923 GCA_965366295.1 uncultured Hyphobacterium sp. | reverse complement strand
CATCTCCCGCAGAGATCTCCGCTCGTGTCTTGCGGCTTGCAAATGAGCGCCGCCGCCGCCGCCAAGCGAAGGCCGTGCTGGAAAATTGCCGGGCGCGCGCCACGGTCGATGCTGATCTGGGCCTATACAGGCAGAAAGTCGCCCTCGCCCATTTGCAGGACTTGCTCAACACGGCGTCCAGCGCACGCAAGGCAACCGGCCTGGTTCTTTGCGAGATCGAGCGCGCCGACACCGATGTCAGCGCGGAAAAGCTGCACGGTGCGCAACAACAGTTTGCATCCATGCTCCGCCATCTGTTGCGGGCCGAGGACTGCCCGGCCCTGTTCGGACCCGACCTGTACGGGGCAATCCTGCCCTATACCGACCGTGACGGCGCATTGTGCGTGGCGGAACGGATTGCCGCGGTCGCGGAATGCACCGCCTTTGACAGCGATGATCCCTTGCGGCCCTTCCGCCTGAATGTGAGTTGCATTGCCGTTGAAGCCTCTGGCGAGGAGACCGCGGAAGCGCTCGTCGAGCGGGGGCGGCGCATGCTGGATGCTGCGAGGCTGGAAGCCGTCTAGGCAGCGGGCTTGCGGGCCAGGTCGGCCAGTTTTGCGAGGGCCCGTTCCATGCCTTTGAGGCGCTGATGTGCCTCCGGCCAGTCTCCTGCCATGAAGACCTTCTGGTCGGGCCGGATACGATATTCCCCGGGATTAAGGGTTATCAGCTCAACCAGGCCGGCCGGGTTGGCAAACTCGTCATTACGGAACTGAACCGTTGCGCCCTTGGGCCCGGCATCGATTTTCTGAACACCGGCAATCTTGCACAACGTCTTGATCGCCATGATTTGCAGCAATTGTTCGACTTCGTCCGGGAGTGGACCGAAGCGGTCAATCAATTCGGCCGCAAATGCCTCGCGCTCGGCCTTGTTGGCCAGATTTGAAGCCCGCCGGTATAGCTGAAGACGCAAATCGAGGTCGGCGACATAGGTTTCCGGGATCAGCACTGCGGCACCGGCATTGATCGCCGGCGACCAGTCACGATCGTCTTCCGGCGTGTCATGCTGTAGCGATGCCACGGCTTCTTCCAGCATCGACTGGTAAAGCTCCACCCCGACATCACGGATATGGCCGGATTGCTCCTCGCCCAGCAAATTCCCGCCGCCGCGAATGTCCAGATCGTGGCTCGCCAGGGAGAACCCGGCCCCGAGCGTGTCGAGCGAGTGCAACACTTGCAGGCGCCGCTCCGCCTGGGCGGTGATCTGTTTTTCCGGCGCGGTCGTCAGATAGGCATAGGCACGGGTTTTCGAGCGTCCGACGCGGCCCCGTAACTGATAGAGCTGGGCCAGTCCGAACCGGTCGGCGCGATACACGACCAGCGTGTTGGCCGTGGGAATGTCGAGCCCGGATTCCACAATCGATGTGGAAACCAGCACATCATACCGGCCCTCGTAGAAAGCGGTCATGATGTCCTCGAGGCGCGTCGGCGCCATCTGGCCATGCGCCACGACGTAGGACACTTCCGGAACCTGTTCCTTCAGGTATTCCGCCATCGCATCAAGATCGGAAATGCGGGGCGCCACGAAATAGCTGAGCCCGCCCCGGTATTTTTCCCGCAACAAGGCCTCGCGAACCGTGACCGGATCGAACGGCGAGACATAGGTGCGGACCGCAAGCCGGTCGATCGGCGGTGTCGCGATGATCGACAGGTCCCGGATACCAGTGAGCGCCAGTTGAAGCGTCCGCGGGATCGGTGTCGCGGTCAGTGTCAGCACATGGACATCGGCCCGCAAGGCTTTCAGGCGCTCCTTGTGCTTGACGCCGAAATGCTGCTCCTCATCGACGATCAGCAGGCCGAGGTCACTGAATTTCACCGAGTCGGACAACAATGCATGCGTTCCCACCACAATCTCGACCTTGCCTTCGGCCAGTTCCTTTCGGGTCAGTGCAGCTTCCTTGGCCGGCACCAGGCGCGACAAGTGCCGGACCTTGATCGGCCAGTTGCGGAAACGTTCGGAAAAGGTCTTGTAGTGCTGGCGCGCGAGCAATGTCGTCGGCGCCACGACCGCGACCTGACGGCCTTCCATGGCGCTGATGAAGGCAGCCCGAAGCGCCACCTCGGTCTTGCCGAATCCCACATCGCCGCAAATCAGCCGGTCCATGGGCCGGCCGCGCGCCAGATCGCTGAACACGTCCTCGATCGCCGACAGCTGGTCATCGGTCTCGACATAGGGAAAGGCCGCGCAGAACTCGTCATAGGATCCGCTCGGCGGCGTGATGACCTCGGCCTGTTTGGCATTGCGCTGGGCCGCGATGCGGATGAGTTGCTCGGCCATGTCGCGCAGGCGCTTCTTGGCCTTGGCTTTGCGCGCTTGCCAGGCGACACCGCCCAGCTTGTCGAGCTGGACACCTTCGCTCTCATTGCCATAGCGCGACAGGAGCTCGATATTCTCCACCGGCAGATACAGCTTCGACCCACCCGAATATTCGATTTCCAGGCAGTCATGCGGCGCTTCATGAACATCCAGCGTCTTGAGGCCGATATAGCGGCCAAGGCCATGATCGGAATGAACCACGAGGTCGCCCGCACTCAGCGTGCCGGCATCAAGGATGACCTCCGCGCCCTTCTTCCGGCGGCAAAACAGTTCGTAGCGCACGGCCATTTTGCGCAGCTTCAAGCACGCGCCAGTCTGACAACGCATCCAGCGAACCGAGGCCATGATCGCTCAGCACGCTGCCCATGCGGTCAGATGCACCTTCGGTCCATGACGCCACGACGACTTTCTTGCCGGCTTCCAGCTTCTCGCGAATGAAGCGCGCTGTGGCGTCGAAGATGTTGACGCCTTCGGCCGCCCGTTCTGCGGCAAAGGTCCGGCCTTGCCGGCCACCGACATCGACCACCGCCTCACCGGGTTCGCTGAAGGGCGTGAACCGCCGGATGT
>CBDUFA010000307.1:0-2924 GCA_965366295.1 uncultured Hyphobacterium sp. | reverse complement strand
TGTCGTGATCGCGGCCAAGACCGCAGATCCGCACCCGAAGCTGGAAGGCACGATCTACACCGCCGCGGACGCGATCGAGAAAGCCGGCGGCAAGGCCTTGCCGCTCGTGGTCGACATTCGCGATGAAGCCAATGTCGAGGACGCGGTGGCCAAGGCGGCGCAGCATTTCGGCGGCATCGACGCGGTGATCAACAATGCCTCGGCGATTTTCCCGATGAACACCAAGGACACGCCGGTGAAGCGCTGGGACCTGATGCACCAGGTCAATGCGCGCGGCACCTACCTGGTGACTCAGAAATGCCTGCCCCATCTCGAGCAGTCCGCCAATCCGCATATTCTCGCCCTGTCGCCGCCGCTCGACATGGACCCGAAATGGTTCGCGCCGCATGTGGCCTATACCAGCGCCAAATACGGGATGAGCCTTTGTATCCTGGGCTGGTCGGGCGAGTTCCGGGGCAAGATCGCCGCCAATGCGATCTGGCCGCGCACGGCGGTCGCGACCGCGGCCATCGCCAATGTGCTGGCGGGCGAGGAAGCGTTCAAGAATTGCCGCAAGCCGGAGATTCTCGCCGATACCGCCTGGCATGTGCTCAACAAGCCGGCGGCGGAGTTCACCGGCAATTTCCTGATCGATGACAGCTTCCTGGTCTCCGAAGGCATCACCGACCTGGACCAGTACTCGGTCTCGCCGGGCGAGGAATTGCTACCCGATTTCTTCGTGCCCGAGACCCCGCCTGCACCGCCGGGCGTGAAGATCATGAATGTCCAGCTGACGCACTAGGCGCCACCCAAAAATGTGAATTGCGTTTTTCGCAAAAGCGTCATTATAGGCGCTGGAGCGTCGCACTCTGCAGGCCGGTCGGCCTGCCTTGATCTTCCGGCCTGTCGACGCGGGCCGCGTTGGCGTTCTTGAACGATGTTACTGATCGATACCTATGCCGGTCCCAGCCTGATCGAGGGCGTCGGCGTGTTTGCTGCCGAGCCGGTCCGCAAGGGCAGCCGGGTCTGGACCCTCGACCTCTCGATTGACCGGCTGATCACGCCGGCCGAGCTTGAAAAGGCCAGCCCGGTCTATCAACGCTTCATCGAGCGCTATGCCTATTTTGATGCCGGCCTGGGCGGCTATCTGCTGGACGGCGACCATTCGCGCTTTCTCAATCACAGCGACGATGCCTCGATCGAATTCCGGGCGGATGGCGATGGTTTCGCCCGCCGCGCTATTCGCAAGGGCGAGGAGCTGACCTGTAATTACAATGACTTCATGCCGGCCCTGGTGATTCTGCCCTCGCGTGTCAGCGCGTTCGAGCGCCCGCGCGGCTAGGCGGGTTTCCAAGCCCCGCTTCTGTCTCTAGATCAGGGGCATGAGAACTCGGATCATCACCGCCGATGCCGGTTATGCGCATCGCGTGCCCCCGCCGCATGCCGAAAACCCCGCACGGCTTCGCGCCGTCATGGATGCGATTGCCGATACACCGGCACTGGCGGCGGTGCCCGTTGAACAGGCGCGCAAGGCCACGCGGGAGGAAGTGTCCCGCGTGCACGGGCCATCGCATGTGCGGGCGGTGTTCGAGGGCGAGCCAGCCGATCACGAAGCTTTTCACGGCTTCGATTTCGACACCTTCATGTCGCGCGGCTCGCTCGACGCGGCGCTGCGGGGTGCCGGGGCCGTGCTGCAGGGCGTCGATACGGTCATGACGGGCGAAGCCGAGGCTGTGTTCTGCGCGGTGCGGCCACCCGGCCATCATGCCGAGCGCGACCGGCCCATGGGTTTTTGCCTGTTCAACAATATCGCCATCGGTGCCCTGCACGCGCTCGATCATCACGGCCTGACGCGGGTCGCTGTCATCGATTTCGATGTGCATCATGGCAATGGCACGCAGGACGTGGCGGAGCACGAGCCGCGCCTGATCTTCGCGTCGATCCATGAGTCGCCGCTCGGGACCGGCATGGAGAGCGAGACCGGCCTCAACGGCAATGTCGTCAATGTCACCGTGCCGGGCGGTACGGGCAGCAAGGTCTGGCGCGCGCGGTTCGCCGAGGACCTGTTGCCGCGTGTCGAGGCCTTCCGGCCGGAATTCATCCTCGTCTCCGCCGGGTTTGACGGACACCGGGCCGATCCGCTGGCAGGCCTCGCTCTGGACGAGGGCGATTTCATCTGGATGGCCGGGCAGCTGTGTGATCTGGCGCGTAAAACGGCGTCATCGCGGCTTGTCTGTTCTCTGGAGGGCGGTTACGACTTGGGCGCGCTGGGCCGTTCGGCTGCGGCGTTCACCGAAATGCTGTCGCGAGGCTAGGGGACACCTCCAACAGCAATCCGTATTCCCCGTTTGCCGAGTTCATGTCCGACACCACACCAAATCCATCGCCGGTGCCCGGCTCGATCACGATTGCCCGCCATGGCCAGCCCGATGCTGACCGGACGGTCCGGATCGACTGGGAGGGCTATGAACACTGGTGGAAAGGCTATGACGCGGCCGGCCTGTTTCCCGGACAAACCCCGGCGCCCGAGCTGATCGAGGCGGCGAAAGAGGCGCGCGTGGTCTTTTCCAGCACCTTGCCGCGGGCGATCGAGACCGCCCGCGCGGCGGCGCCGGGCCGCGACCTGGTGATCGATCCGGATTTTGTCGAGGCGCCGCTGCCGCCACCGCAGATGATCGGCACGCTGAAACCCGGAACCTGGGGCGTTTATGCGCGGATTTTCTGGTGGCTGGGATTTTCCCGCGGACTGGAAACCCGCCGCGAGGCGGAGCTGCGCGCCGAACGTGCGGCGGACAAGCTGGTCATTGCGGCCGAAGCCGGCAATGTCGTTCTGTGCGCGCATGGCTGGTTCAACCGCATGCTGCGGCCTGCGCTGAAGCGGCGCGGCTGGAAGTGCGTCCGCGATGGCGGCGACACCTACTGGTCGAGCCGCCGCTATGAGCGCG
>CBDUFA010000306.1:0-2934 GCA_965366295.1 uncultured Hyphobacterium sp. | reverse complement strand
GATTGATCGGTTTCTCGACGATCTTCTCGACGATTTTCTCGACAATGCGCTCCTCGCCCGGTTCCAGCGTCTCGTCGATCTCATCCAGCAGCCCGGTCAGTCCGGAGCCCTGGCGCGCGATTTCCAGGTGCGACAGTCCTGCCTTTCCGGCCAGCCGCATCAGCCGCGCCACCTCGTCCGGACCGGCATCGCCGGGCAGCGATATCCGTGCCGCCGCGGCGCCGTCGATCCGGGCTTCCAACATTTCCGCGAGTGCAATCACGGCCGCCGGTTCCGGTTGCGCAAAGGCCGTCATGGCGCCCTTGTCGGCTATGCCAAGGCCCAGCGCCTTGAGCCCCTCGACCACGCAGCGGCGCATCTGCCGGCCGCTTGCGGTGCGCACAAGGACATCATTCAACGGTGCCAGGCCCACGGAATCGGCTTCCATCAGGCGCGCGATCACGCCATCCGGTTCCATCACGGCCAAAATCAGGCGATCGCTGGCCGCGCTGCGCACCGTGTCGGCAATGGCGGCGGCCATGTCGCGCGCATCGGCGCTGTCATAGGCAAGGCCATGTGCGGCAAACAGCGCGGCAAAGCCTGTCAGGGCGAGCGTTCCGGCGGGTTCGGACTTCTTCACCCGCGCGCTCATGACCGATGACCAGCGCGCCGCAATTTCGCTGAGCGTTTTCAGATCATCGCCGGTCGCAGCGAGATTGATGAAGACGGTGGGGCCGGCTTGCGGGCGCGGCGCGGCAAACTGCAGGCGCGGGGCGCCGAAGCTCCAGATCGACTGCGCCAGGTCGCGCCACCAGTCGCGGGCCGCCGCTTCCGTGCCGTCCGCGAAGGTCCAGGCGCCATCATTGGCCTCGGCCTCGATCAGCGCACTGCCGATATGGAGCTCGGCCGTTTCCACCACCTGAGAGGACGTAAAACCCAGATCGGGCTCGTCGAACTCGCCCTGGCGGGCCAGTGCGAGTGCGTGCTCGATCGCTTCCTCGGGCGCACCGTCGCGACGCGCGGCTTGCAGGGCGCGTTTCAATTGCGGGTTCTGCACCGGGTCGAGGCAGTCCTCCAGCTCGCCGGCACACAGCGCCACCGCCTCGCCGATCGCCTTCAGCCGGTCGCGCAGCACGCGCGCGCCGACATCCGTGACCGCCGCCTTGAGCCGGTCGGAGGCGATATCATGCGAGAGCGTGCGCGCTTCGCCGGAACCGGCATCGATCACGTCGCGCTCGGCCGCGCCGGGCAATCCCGGCAGGGCGGCGCCATAGGCCAGGTCCGTGCCGCCATGCTGCCAGGTCCAGCTGTCGGGCACCACGCGCCGGGCTGCGAGATCGACTTCGAGTGCCGCCAGCAGTGCCTCGTCTTTCGAACCGCGGGCAAAATGCAGCGTCACGCGCCGGATAATCGCTTCACCGTCGCTTTCCACGGCCATTTCGTCTGTGGCGGCGATGTGCGGGCGAAAGGTCTCCAGGCCGCGCGATCCCGGCTTCGGCTTTGTCATCTCGGGCCGCGGTGTTTCGCAAAGCTCCGCCAGGGCTGCCGCGGCGCTGACATCCCAGCTGTCGGGCGCGCGCATCGACCGGGCATCGCACCCGTCCGGGTCCGCGATTTCGAAGGTCGTGAAGACTGGGCGTTTCATCCTGGCCATGACGGCTCCGCTCGGCAAAGAGAATCAGTTTGAACAGGCCAGAGCATACGCCCGCCCGCGCCACTGCCCAACGCAGGCAAAGCGCACTGGACCAATGGGGTGTGGATAGGCATATTCCGCCCCGAGTCTGACCCTGATCGGGAGCCTGTCCATGCTCGGAAAAATCTTCGCCTGGTGGAATGATGCCACGCCCGGCACCTATCTGACGCTTGCCATGAAAGGCGCGAAGAAGGTGGGTGAGGACGAATACGGCAACCGCTATTTCGAGGAAGCCCGGCCGACGGCGTCCGATGGCCGCAAGCGCCGCTATGTCGTCTACAAGGGCTATGCCGATGCCAGCCGCGTGCCGATGGCCTGGCATGGCTGGCTGCACCACACCTATGCCGACCCGCCCACCGGCGACGAGCCGAAATATGTCTGGGAAAAGGAACACGAGCCGAATCTCACCGGCACGCTGTACGCCTACAAGCCGTCCGGCTCCCTCGCGCGTGGCGGCAAGCGCCAGGCCAATAGCGGCGATTACGAGAGCTGGTCGCCTGAGGGGTGAGTGGGCTCGACGCGAAGCGCCGGCCACGGCATCATAAGGGCATGAGAGTGATCCAGCGTCTCCTGATCTGTCTTGCACTGCTTTTGCCGGTGTCGGCGGCGTCCGCCCAGCAAGGCGAATTGTCCAGCCGTCCGGGCACGGTGCTCGTCATGCGCGGCCTCGACAAGGTCACCGCCCGCACCCAGGATTTCGAGATCCGGATCGGCGAGCCCTACGAGTTCGGCTCGCTCACCATTTTGCCGCGCTATTGCCGCCGGCGTCCGCCGGAAGAAACCCCGGAAACCTTCGTTTTCGTCGAGATTTTCGAACGCCGCCAGGACGATGGCAGCCTTGCCGAGGATGGCGAACGCATCTTCTCCGGCTGGATGTTTGCCTCCAACCCGGCACTCAACCCGCTGGAACACCCGGTCTACGACGTCTGGCCGATCGACTGCAGAAGCTGAGCGCCGCTTGTGCCTTCGGGCAGCCTGTTGAAATCCGCTTCGATCTCCACCGCTTTCGCCAGCCGCGCCCGATAGGTGTCGGCCGGGATTTCCTCTGTGCCGAACTGGCTGAGATGATCGGTCATGAATTGCGCGTCCAGCAGGGTGAAACCGCCGGCCTTCAACCGGCCCACCAGGTGAACCAGCGCCACTTTCGACGCGTCGGTCGCGCGTGAGAACATGCTTTCGCCGAAAAAGGCACCGCCGAGCGAGACCCCGTAGAGCCCGCCCACCAGCTGACCGTCGATACGCGCTTCCACCGAATGGGCGTG
>CBDUFA010000305.1:0-2934 GCA_965366295.1 uncultured Hyphobacterium sp. | reverse complement strand
CGGGTCGCTCTCATCCCCGTCATGCGCGCTGGCGCGGACAAAGGCGATGAGGCCGTGGGCGCGGACGCATTCGGCCTCGGCGATGATGTCCTTGCCGGGCTCGGCCGGGCGCATGTAGTCGATGCGCAGATCCAGCGTGGCGGGGGTTTCCTTCGCGCCGAGGCCGGAGAAGGCGGCCACGCCGCAGGCATGGTCGAGCAGCGCGGTTACCACACCGCCGTGCAGCACGCCGGTTTCCGGGTCCCCGATCAGCTCCTTGTTATAGGGGGCGCGCATGGTGGCGCGGCCCGGGCCGAGCCCGTCGAGCGCAAGACCGAGCGCCTGGGCATGGGGCGAGCCGTCGACAATGAGCGGGGCGAGCCGGTTGAGCAGGTCCTGGAGCGATTCCGACATGACGGTGTCCTTGAAACGGACCCCAGAGATAGGCGGATTGGCGCGGTGAGGCTAGAGCGCGGCGATGCGCTTTTGCACGACCTGTTCGAGGCCTTCGACCACACCGATGCGGAAGGGCGTGTCTTCCTCGCGGGCGCGTTCCAGCTGGACCAGGGCGGCGCGGTGCATCTCGACCACGGCGTTCTCGGACGGGCCGAATTCACTGACCGCGCCGAGATAGCGCTTCAGGGAGACCGAGACGCGGCGGGCATATTCGCAGCCATCGCGGGCGACCTCCACGGCGAGCGCATAGCAGGCATTGCGTGCGGCCTGGAGTGGCTCCACAAGCCCGGCCTCGACATCGCGCTTTCGCTTGAACAGGGGCGAGCGGCCATCGGTGCGCGGGCGGCGGCGGCGATCCGGGCCGTTGAAGCGGGTTTCCGAGACAAAGCGGCGCGGGACGGCGGCGTGCTCGACCCGTTGCAGGAAATCACCGGTCGAGAGCGGTTTTTTCAGGAATTCGCTGATGCCGGCATCGCGGGCGCGCTCGATATCGGTGCGCGCCGCGCGCTGGCTGGTGAGCACGAAGGGCACATCGCGGAAAGACAGATTGTTGCTGGCGCGGACCTGCCGGACCAGGTAGAGCGCCTTGCGGTGATCGGCGATATCGGCTTGCCAGTCTGCGACCACCATGCCGGGCAGATCGCTCTCGACGAGCGCCAGGGCTTCGGCTTCGCTTCCGGCGGTAATGATCTTCCTGGCGCCGGCATTCTTGAGGCTGCCGACCAGGAGGCGGCGCATCAGGCTGGCGCGTTCGAGCACGAGAACGGGCCGGTCCCGCCATGTGTCACCACATGACGACCAGTGCGCGAAGCTTTCTATGGCATGAGCTGCGCCCATTCACCCCTCCAGAACGGGGCATGCTTAAGGCGAAGCTTCGGATTTTTCACCCGATTTCCGGAATCAGGGTGAACGCTTCCCTAATGAGCGGACGATGTGGATCACCAGCCAGATCGGCACGACCAGGATTGCGCCGAGGAAGAGATAATCAATCGACCAGCGCACGAGGTCCATGGAAATGTTGAGGAATTCCGCCCATGCCTCGCCGATCGTGCCGAAGAAGTCGACCCACAGGCGGCGCGGGTCCACCCGGAAGGCGGCCAGCACGAGGCCGACGATCACCGAGATCAGCGCGACCCGCAAAATGTCGCCCGGCGTTATCGATAACAGCCGCTGAAGGCGGGTCTTCTTCGGTTCGGTTTCCGCAGGCGCGGAGGTGTTTTCACTCTCGGACATGGCGGCAAACTGTCAGCCGATTGCGGCGCAAATACGGCTTCTAGCCCTTCTTCTGGATTTCCACCTGGTGCGGATAGGGGATCTCGATGTCGTTCTTGTCGAAGGCTTCCTTGACGGCCTTCATGGCGTCGAAATAGACGCCCCAGTAATCGGCCGTATTGGTCCAGGCGCGGACAACAATATCGATCGAGGACGCGCCGTGCGCGATGACGCCGATAAAGGTTTCGGGGTCCTTGTGGACGCGCTCATCGGCATCGTAATGCGCGCGGATCACATTCATCGCCTTGTCGATGTCGTCGTTGTACGAAATCGAGAAGGTGATATCGACGCGGCGGGTCGGCTTCACGGAGTATTTGGTGATCACCCCGCCCCAGGCCTGCCCATTGGGCACGATGATGGTCTTGTTGTCCGGTGTCGTCAGCTCGGTGGTGAAAAGGTTGATGTCGCGCACCGTGCCGGACACGCCAGCCGCTTCCACGAAATCGCCCAGCGAATAGGGCCGGAAGAAAACCAGCATCACGCCGGATGCGACATTCGACAATGTGCCCTGCAGGGCCAGACCGACGGCAAAGGCCGCTGCACCAATGGCCGCCACGAGCGAGGTGGTCTCGACGCCGAACCGGTTCAGGACCGCGATGAAGACCACCAGCAGGATGGCATAGCGCGCCATGGACGCGAAGAAGCTGGCCAGCGTCCGGTCGATCCGCGGATTGCGTTCGGAGGCCCGCAGGACGGCCTTCTTGACGGCGCCCGCAACAATGTAGCCAACGATCAGGATGCCGAGCGCCAGCAGCAAATTGACCCCGCCTTCGGTGACGATTTCCGTGACCTGGCGGATCAGGGCTTCATTGTCGGTAAAAAACTGTTCCACGGCGTGCATTCCCCGGCTGTGAATTTCTCCCGCGTGCATACCATTCCCGCCGGTCTCTGCAAGTCCCGGAACGATCCTGCTTTGCGTTTTGGCAGGGCGCTGCTAACCCTTCTCAGTCGCAAATTTTTCGGGGAGAGACATGGCGTCTGACAGCAAACCTGCGCAGCCGGAAGCCCAGAAGGGGATACTCGGCTGGATCGAACGGACCGGCAATTCCCTGCCGGATCCGGTTTTCATCTTCTTCTATCTCATTGCCGCACTGGTCGTGGTCAGCGTCGTCCTGTCCATGATGGGCGTTTCGGTACTTCTGAACGACCAGATCCTGGCGGGGCTGGGCGAGTCCGGCCGGGCGCGTTTCGGGATCGGGGATGACGGGGTGATTTCCGTTTCCAGCC
>CBDUFA010000304.1:0-2934 GCA_965366295.1 uncultured Hyphobacterium sp. | reverse complement strand
GAATGGGCGGATGGCAGCGGTGCCGTTCAGACCTGATCGACGGGCGCCATGGCGATGGTAATAGCGATAGGCGTGCCTGAAGCGGGTCCTGAGTTCATCAGCAGCGATTTCAACTCATCAATCTTGCGGTTGATCTCTTCGAGCTTTTCAGGCGGCGGTGCTCCGGCAAGGCGGTGGAAGAGCAGGTTGGTTCGCGGGCCGGTAACCTGCTTGCATTCGCTGATCATGCCCGAATCGATATCGCGCTGGGCCTGACGGAGCATGGCGCCGGCGATCTTTCCGACCGGGACGGCATTTGCGTCATCGGCCAGCGCCCGGGCAAGGCGCATCCGGCGGGCGGGTGTGCTGTAGAGCTGTTCGGCCTTGGCCCCCTCGCCGCGCATGCCGGCCGGCAGGACCAGGCCGGCATCAAGCAGTTTGTCGATGTGCTGGTACAGCGTCGTGCGCCGCAGGCGGGACAGGCGGGACAATTCCGTCACCGACATCGGGCCGAAGGTCGCGACAAGGTCCAGCACGGCCTGCCTTCGGCTGGAAGCGAGGCAGGCGAGCTGTTCCGGTTTATCGATCCAGTAGCTGTCGGCGTTGGTCATCCCGATCTCGTGAATTGACTCATGTTCATATAAAAAGAAATATATGAACAAATATTCCTGTCCATCAATATCGGGGGGCGGGCCATGCATTGGGAGACTTTTATGCTGGGTATAATCGCGGCGATTGGACTGGCCATGGCGGGCGGAGACGACAGGCCCGATGTGGCGTCTGCAGACCTGCAGCCAGCCGCAGGCTTCTCCGGGCAGATCGTCTTCGGCACACGCGAAAACATCATGTTCAGCGAAGCCTACGGCCTGGCTGGCCGTGAGGCCGGCGACGAGGTGACGCGCGATACGCTGTTCGATATCGGCTCACTGACCAAGCAGGTTACGGCAGCGGGAGTGATCTGGCTGGTGCAGAACGACCAGCTCTCGCTGGACGAAACATTGTCCGATTTCTTCGATGATGTGCCGCCGGCGTTTGCCGGCCTGACCGTCCACGAATTACTGACCCACACGGCAGGCCTGCCGCAGTATTCCGGCGACGATTATGACCTGGTGAATCGTGATGGGTTTGCGGACTGGTTGTCCGCGGCCGATGCCTCGGAAGCGGAGGCCGGTATTTTTCACTATTCCAACCCCGGATATTCCATCCTTGCCCGGATTATCGAGATGCGAAGCGGTCAGGACTTCGAGGCCTTCTTGCGCGAAAATCTGATGAATCCGGCCGGCATCATGGCGCTGGGCTACAGGCACTTGCCGCCGGATCTGCCCGAAGCCGTCGGCTATTACGGTGGTGACGCTGTGGGCCGGCCGCGCGAGCAGGCCTGGCTGCCCGACGGGCCGTCATGGAATCTGCGTGGTAATGGCGGGATGCTGGCCTCTGCGGAGACGCTTTACGCCTGGGTGGTTGCCTTGTCAGGCGGCGATGTCCTTGATGCCGGACATACGGCCATGCTGTTCCAGCCCCATGTCGTCCGCGATGCGGAACGGGCGCGGTCCTATGGCTATGGCTGGAATGTCGACATCAGCGGCGGCACTGTCCGCATCAACCATTCCGGCGGCAATATGGTGTTCGTGGCCTTTGCAGAATGGTGGCCGCCGCAGGACTGTTTTTTCGTGATCACCAGCAATGCGTATGATGAATCCGAAATCGGCCAGCTGATCTCGCAGGCTCGCGAAGCACTGGCCGAAACGCCGGAATGCGCCGCTGACTAGTCCTGCAAGGCCGCGGTGATTTCGCGCGCCATCGTCCAGGTGCCGGTGCCGGTATAATTGGTGGCGCCCATGCGCACGATGACGAGGCCGTGCTCCGGGATGGCCAGCGTGGTCTGGCCCTGGAAGCCGGACATGTAGAAGGCCTCTGGCGTCAGTTCCGGCGCGAGCCAGAAACCGGAGCCGTAAATGCCGTCCGATCCGGGCGTTTCGGTGGTGACATAGTCGCGCCAGTTTTCCGGCAGGATGCGCGTGCCGTTGGCCATGCCGTCATCGAGATAGACCTGCATCAGCCGGGCCCAGTCATGCGGGGTGGCATAGATGTAGGACGAGCCCTGCAATGTGCCGGACGCATCGGTCTCGAAGATGGGCGAATAGATGCCGGCGGGCTCAAAGATCAGGGCGCGCATCGCCCGCACCTGGTCTTCCAGCGTGTCGCCGAGCCGCGATTGCATCTCCCAGGTCGCCAGCACGGTGTCGCCGGACATGTATTCCCAGTGCTCACCCGGCGCGAACAGGCGCTCGCGCGTGGCGGTGAAAGCGGCCATGTCGGTCTCGGTGAACAGCATGTCGGAATTGGGATCGGTGCCGTCATTGATCTCGTGCGCGGCGCGGCCGCCGGTCATGCGCAGGAGATCGTCGATCGTGGTGGCCTCACCCTCAGCGCCGAGCCCGTCGAGCAGCTCGATCGTGCCGGGCTGGTAGATGTCGAGCTCGCCATTCAGCGTCATCGCGCCGGCCAGCGTGGCGGCCACGGACTTGGCCATCGACCAGGAATGCAGCCGGTTCTCTCGCGAGAAGCCCGGTGCGTAGCGTTCCGCGACGAGCCGGCCATTGTGCAGGACGACGACCGCGAGCGTGTTGCGGGCCCCGAAGGCGTCATCGAAGGCGCCGTCGACCGCTGCATCGAGCGCGGCCGTGTCGAAAGCGGATTCGCGCTCGTCATTGTCGCGCTCGTAATAGACCGGGGCGTGGTCCCACGGCACGGTGAGGTCGCGGTCAAAGTTGCGATCGCCATGTGTGAGCGTGCACCCCAGGCCTTCGCGGTAGACCGCTTCCTGCCGCCACAGGCCCAGCACGCGCGCGTTGACGGTGCGCCGGTCGGTGTCGACACGGGTGGTGATCAGCGAGGCCGCGCCGCCGAGCAGCGGGTCGATATAGAGGTCGCGGGTGAGATCCGGCGCCATGC
>CBDUFA010000303.1:0-2942 GCA_965366295.1 uncultured Hyphobacterium sp. | reverse complement strand
CAGATCATTGCTAATTTCATCTACGACTGGCCTGCTGATCCTGCTGGCGCCCGAGCTGCCGCAGAGCGGCAGCTGGCTGATCTGGCCGCTCAGCTGGAATCGCTTCCGGGCAGGCTCGCCGAGCAGCAAGCCGAGCTGCTGGCGCGGCCCGATGTCCTCTCCATGGAAATGGCGGCCTATGCGGGCACTTATACGAACGAGGAATACGGCTCGATCGTCATCGAGGTGACCGACAACGAGATGGTGGTGCATTGGGGCGGATTGTCGTCCATCGCCACCCCCGGACGTCCACCCGAAAGCGTGAGGGTCGAGCCGATCCCGCGGAATGGCACTTTCGTCATTTTTGACGTGGCCGACGGCCAGGCTAGCGGGCTGCGCTTCATCGGCCGGACCTTTGCGCGAAACTGACACAAAAAAAGCCAGGCCACAGGTCTTACCCAGTACTGATTCACCACGGAGTTCGACATGAGACAGGTCACGTTCATATTCGCCATACTGACATGTTCACTTGCTGCGGCCTGCTCCAACCGGCCAAGCATGGAAGGCCGTGGAGAAGATTTCGCAACCGATCTCGTGGCGTTTACCGGATATGCGCTCGACCGGCTCGACCGCGTCCCCGGCGTCGGCATCGCGGTCGTGCAAGGCGATGAAACCCTTTTTGCAGGTGGCTATGGCCTTGCCGATCTCGAGACCGGTCGGACGGTCGATGGAGAAACCGCCTTCTATATCGGCTCGGCGACCAAGCCGTTCACAGCGCTGGCGCTTGAAATCCTGGATACCCGAGGGATTTTCGATCTGGACCGGACACTGGCCGATGCGGCACCGGATGTCGATTTCCGGGACGATGTCCCGGCGGACACGGTCACATTGCGCCAGATGCTCTACCATACCGGCGGAATCCATTCCGACGGTCTGTCATTCCGGCAAACTCGGTCCGGCGAGTGGACGCCGGAAATCGCATGGGAAATGCTCCGCTATCTGCGGCCGCAGGACGAAGCCGATCCCGGCGAATTCAACTACACCAATTCCGGCTACAATATTGTCACCACGATAGCGCATCACGAGCTCGGTTTGAGCTGGCAGGACATCGTCGAGACCTATGTTCATGAGCCGCTTGGCCTGGCCCAGACCTCCACCCGGATCGAAACGGCGCGAAACGAAGGGCGGTTGGCCTCGGCCTATGTCGCTGGCGGATCGGTCGCAGGGTCGACGCCGGCAAACCTTCTCAAATCCGACGCAACCATGCAGTCGGCCGGCGGCCACATCATTTCCGTACACGATGCCGCGCGCTGGCTGACCTTCCAGGTCAATAATGGCCGCCTCGACGGGCGACAGATCGTCGAGGCAACGCATCAACCATTGGCCGATATTGACGAGACGCATCCTTCCTTCCTGACCCGCGAGCATTATGGGCTGGGATGGTTCTTGGGGCAGAACGGTTCTGATAGCGTGATTTATCACAGCGGAAGTTTCACGGGCTACGCCGCGCTGTTTGCCTACAAGCCAGACAGCCGAATCGGCGTGGCGGTAATGGCGAACGAGGATTCAGTCGGCGCGGTGTTGGTCGACATTATCGCCGAGTTTGTATTCGACTGGCACCGCGACCCGGCAACTGCCTGGCAGACCGGCCTGTCGCGCATTGACAGCGCAGCGGGGCAGCTGCGCCGAGAGGTCATGGGAATGCGGCTGGAGGGACTCCGTTCCAGCGAACGTTCCATCCAGTTGTCACTGCCGCTCGAAGCTTACACCGGACGCTTTTTCAACCCGGAATACGGCACGGTCGACATTCAGCTGGATCATGGCGCGCTGGTTGCGTCGATGGGGCTGATTTCGGCGCAGCTTAGCGGCATGGGTAACGACCCGGACCGTCAAGACTGGATGCGGGTCGAATTCTATGACGGAGAGGGCATGGTTCTGTTCTTCCGGCCGCAGAATGGCGAGGTCACCGAGCTGGCTTTGTTCAGCCGCCTGTTCACGCGTGTGCCTGATCAGACTGGCCCACGATAGGGGCCGGCGCCTGATGGCGGCCGGCCCGATTGCGCGTCGCGATCAGGCCGTGCGGGCCTGATCCACGTCGAGATCGTATTCGCGGACCTTGCGGTAGAGCGTCGAGCGGCCCAGACCGAGCCGGCGGGCGACTTCCGCCATGCGGCCGGCATAGGTCTCGATGGCAAACTCGATGAGATCGCGTTCGATCGATTCCAGCGGACGCAGATGCCCCCCATCATCGAGAATTGGTACCGGCAGCGGTTCCGAACCGCCTAGAGCGGAGCCGAAATCCATCCCCTCGCCCGGCGCGGGCGGCGGCGGCAATTGCGACAGGTCGGCCGTGACCCCGGAAATCTGCGGGACGTCCTCGGGCCGGAGATAATCACCCTCGCACAAGACGACGGCGCGGAAGACCGCATTTTCCAGCTGGCGGACATTGCCCGGCCAATCGAAGGCGCACAGCATGGCCAGCGTATCCGGCGCGGCATCGATCACCGCGCGGTTTTCCTGCGCGTTGAAGCGCTTGATGAAGTGACGCACCAGCGCCGGCACGTCTTCCTTGCGGGCCCGCAGCGACGGCACCTCGATGGGAAAGACATTGAGGCGATAGAACAGGTCTTCGCGGAAACGGCCGGCCTCGACTTCACCGGTCAGGTCGCGATTGGTCGCTGACACGATGCGCACATCGACCTTTACCGGGGCTTTCGAGCCCACCGGGTCGACCTCGCCCTCCTGCAGGGCGCGCAGCAGCTTGACCTGCATGTCGAGCGGCAATTCGCCGATCTCGTCGAGGAAGAGCGTGCCACCATCGGCTTCCTGGAACTTGCCCATATGCTTGCCGACCGCGCCGGTGAACGAACCCTTCTCGTGACCGAACAGGGTGGATTCGACAAGGTTCTCCGGGATCGCCCCGCAATTGACGGCCACGAAGGGCTTGTCGGCACGCTCGGATG
>CBDUFA010000302.1:0-2968 GCA_965366295.1 uncultured Hyphobacterium sp. | reverse complement strand
GATTCCGGAAATTGCGGGCGTGATCGATCAGCCCTTCGGCGACCTGCATGGCTTCGAACCGGCCGGCCTGGTCCAGCTGGTCGCGCAGATCTCGCGCGGCACGCATCATGTCGGCCGGGTCAAATGCCTTGGCCGGCCCGGCCTTTGAATCAAACTGAAGCTCCGCGGTAACCACGATGCGCAATGCCAACCGGCGGATTCGCTCGGCCTCGACCTGCTTCTTCGCCTCGCGGATCCCCATATAAGCCTCGCGCAATTGCTCCTCGTTGCCGTCGGCCTTGGCCTGCAATGTATTGGGAACAATCATGGCGTCATCGGCCTTGGCCGAGCGATCACCGGACCGGCGATCGGGACCGACATAATCGCTGGTCACGACGAAGGCCTTGCGGTCGCGCACCATGGTGCGGATGCGTTCTTCGGCAAACTGGGTCGAGAACGGCCGAACGATAACGTCGTCGGCGCCGGATTCGATGGCCTTGCGGACATGGCCGCCATCGCGGGTCCAGGAGGTCAGCGCGATGATGGCATACGGGTTGGGCGTGACTTCACCGCGGCGGATCATCCGCACGAGCGAGAACACATCCACTTTCGGGGATGACACTTCGGCCACGATCATGTCCCAGGAATTTTCGCGCAGCTGGCGTTGGAATTCCTCGACCGTGCTGCAGGTCTCGATCGACTTGAAGCCGATTTCGTTCAGCGCATAGCGGGTTGTCCGCAGATTCACATGCACGGGATCAAACAGAAGAACCGCTGCGCGCTGAAAATCCAATTCCGCCATTGCCTTTCCCTCACCCCGAAGAGGTCGCTGATTAACCAGCATGGCAAAGAATGATTTATATGCGCTTACGAGGGATGATTGACATCATCTTACCGGGATCATGCGGTTCTTACCGGTGCGGCCTCGATAATGGCGGAAAAGTCGGCCGCTTTCAGGCTGGCACCGCCAACAAGCGCGCCATCGACATCGGGCAAGGACAGGATTTCCGCAGCGTTCGCAGGCTTGACCGAGCCGCCATAAAGAATTGCCACCTGCGCACCGTCCGGCAGTGACTGCCGGATGAAGGCATGCATGTCCGCGATATCGTCTATCGAGGCGGTCAGGCCGGTCCCGATAGCCCAGACTGGTTCGTAGGCGATGACATAGGGGCCGGTATCCGGAACGGATTCAGCCAGTTGTTGTCCGACGACGTCATTCTGGCGCCCGGCCCGGCGGTCCGCCTCGGTTTCCCCGACACAGATCACCGGCACCAGGCCGGCGGCTTGAGCAGCCAAGGCCTTTTCTTTCACCAGGGAGCTGGTTTCGCCGTGATCGGCCCGTCGCTCGGAATGGCCGACGATCGCATATCCGGCCCCTGCATCCTTGAGCATCGCCGCGGCGATATCGCCCGTATGGGCACCGGAAAGGCCGGTATGACAATCCTGGCCGCCCAGATGGACGGGCGCTGCAGCTTCCGCCATCGCCATCAGCAATGTGGCTGGCGGGGCAATCAGGACGTCCAGATCGGAACGCCGCTCCGCAACAGGCCTGATTTCATCTATGAATCCAAGCGATTGCCGCAAACCGTTCATTTTCCAGTTGCCAGCAACAAGCATGCGTCGCGTCATTCAGCTTCCCCCGCAGTGAATTCGGCCTGTGATTCAGACCCGCCGGACAATGACGGCGTGCTTGCGGCCTGTAAACGCCGCCGCTAGTTTCCCGCACTCACGCAAGAATACTGGACCCAAGTCAATGCTTTCTGCCGTTCGCAACGCTGTCAAATCACCCCTCGCCGTTGTCATCATCGGCCTCCTGGTCGCCAGCTTTGCGCTGTGGGGGATCAATGATTTCTTCCAGGCACCGGGCGATGCCGTGACCGTGGTGGGCGGCGAACGCGTGACGGTTTACGAAGTCCAGCGGCAATTCGATCAGGCGATCCAGCGCGAGCAGCAGGAAAACCCCGGTTACACGCGCGATCAGGCGCGCGAGGACGGGCTGGCCGACACCGTGCTGAACCAGGCGATCCTGGATGCCATGCTGCGAGCGCAGGCGCGTTCGCTCGGCATATCAGCGTCGGATCAGGCGGTGCGGGATGAGATCATCGGCTTCCAGGCTTTCGTCGATCCGATCACCGGCGGCTTTGACCGTACCAGCTACACCCAGTTCCTGATCAATCAGCGTCAACGCGAGGACCAGTTCGAAAACGAGGTCCGCGATCAGCTGGTGCTGCGTCAGCTGACCGGGGGCCTGCTGGACGGCGTGCGCCAGCCCGACGTCTACCGTTCGATCCTGACCCGCTATCTGGCGGAAACCCGCGATCTCGAGGCCATCGTCATTTCACCGGCCGCTGCGGGCGAGCTGGACGATCCGACCGACGAACAACTCCAGGCCACGATCGACAATAATCCGCAATTCTTCACCGTCGCGCCGCGGCGCGGATTCACGGTGCTTCGCTTGCGGATCGACGACTATCTGGGCGATGTCACGGTCGATGAGGCCGACATTGCCGCACAGTATGAATACGAGCTCGAGACCGGCTCGATCGGTACGCCGGCGACCCGCACATATACGCAAATCGCTTTCGACAACGAGGCTGACGCGCAGGCAGCTGCCGAGCGGCTGGGCAATGACGAGAGCGCCGAAGCCGTCGCCGAGGACCTGGGCGGTGACGAACCGATCCGGCTTGAAGAGCGGCAGGCCTTCCAGGTGCCGGACGAAGCCGTGCGGGATGCCCTGTTCGAAATGGCAGAAGGCGACACGATTGCTGTCCAGACCCGTTTTGGCGCCTGGTTCGCGCTTGCGGTCGAAGCGGCCGTCGAGGACGACATTCCGACGCTGGAAGACCGCCGCGAAGAGATCCGTGATGTCCTTGCCCGCGCCAATGCCGAAGATGCGCTTTACGACGATCTGGGCCGGTATGAAGAAGCCCGTGGCAGCGGGTTGGGCATCGAGGAAGCCGCTTCGATCGCCGGCCTGCTGCTGACCACC
>CBDUFA010000301.1:0-2983 GCA_965366295.1 uncultured Hyphobacterium sp. | reverse complement strand
CGCCGAACAGCCCGACCGTCATGCCCGGCTTGAGGGCTTCGCCCTTCATGGCGGCGGCCCGCCGTCCGCGATGGACAGCGCCGGCAAACCGCACCGGGGCAGACCGGCGTCTCACGGCGTCCAATTCTCCTCGGGCTGGTCGTCCCGGTCGGCTTCGGCTTCGTCCTCGCGCGCAGCCTTGATCTGCTCCCAGACCGCGAACAGCGCATCGCGCACATTGGCCTGGCTGGCACCGGAAATGGTCAACACCTTGCGGCCACAAGCCGCTTCCAGCGCGGCGACTTTCTCCGGCAATTCGTCTTCGGGAATGGCGTCGATCTTGTTCAGCGCCACGATCTCCGGCTTGTCCGACAGTCCGCCGCCATAGGCTTCAAGCTCATGGCGGACAGTGCGATAGGCCTCCGCGACATCCTCCTGTGTGCCGTCGACCAGGTGCAAAAGCGTGGCGCAGCGCTCGATATGGCCGAGGAATCGGTCGCCAATCCCCGCGCCTTCATGTGCGCCTTCGATCAGGCCGGGAATATCGGCGATCACGAAACGGGCATCGGCAGCGAGATCAACAACGCCGAGATGCGGGTGCAGCGTGGTGAAGGGATAGGCCGCGATCTTCGGATGCGCCCGGCTCACAGCAGAAAGGAAGGTGGACTTGCCTGCATTGGGCAGGCCGACCAGCCCGGCATCGGCAATCAGCTTCAGCCGCAGCCAGATCCAGCGCTCCACGCCCGGCTCACCCTTCTGGGCATGGCGGGGGGCCTGGTTGGTGGACGACTTGAAGAAGGCATTGCCCTTGCCGCCGCGTCCGCCTTCCATCAGCAGGACGCGCTGGCCCGGCTCGGTCAGATCGAGCAGCACGGTTTCACGGTCCTCGTCGAGGATTTGCGTGCCGACCGGCAGTTTCAGGACGACGTCCTTGCCCGCCGCACCGGTGCGGTTGGCCCCGGAGCCACCTTCGCCCTTGGCGGCCTTGAAATGCTGCTGGTAGCGATAGTCGATGAGCGTGTTGAGCCCTTCGACCGTCTCCGCCCAGACATCGCCGCCCTTGCCGCCATCGCCGCCATCGGGGCCGCCGAACTCGACATATTTCTCGCGCCGGAAGCCGACGGCGCCGTTACCGCCATCGCCCGAGCGGATGAAGATCTTGGCCTGATCGAGGAATTTCATGACAAACCGTTTTCGTGTTTCGCGTCTCTATACGCGGTCTCGCCCGGATTGGCATCCATTGCACTGAAAATGCGTGCCCGGACACGTTTTTTCTTGATCCGTGCCTGTCCGGGCCAAAAACTTGTCCTGTCGCGGCAGGAAAAGACTGGAGCCGGGCCGCGGCCTCCTTTTGGTTCATTGCCGGATGACAACACATGGCCCGTAAACCCCGCCCGAAAAAGAGCGAAGCGCTCGAGATCCGCGTTTCTCATGAAGACAAGCAGGCCGTCATGGAGGCGGTGTCCCGGCGGGGAACAACAGCCAGTGATGTCATCCGGGACGCCATGGCGCGGTTTGCAGCGGCGCCAACCGACAGGAGAGACAGGATGGAGAAAAGATTGATCGCAGGTGCGGCAATGCTCGCCATCGCGGCCGTGTCGATCGGAAGCTGGGAAGTGATCCGCAGCAGCGATTTCGGCGCCGCCTATGCGGACGGCGTTACGTCAAATTTCCAGATGCGTGTGACAACGGAGGCCGATACCGCCCGCCAGGTTTTCCGCACGATGACGCGGATCCGGATTGCGCCGGGTGAGACGGGGAGTCTCACTTTCCAGAATGTGTCGCCCGATATTCTGCAGGCAATCCTGCCCGATGCCGGTGTGACGGACGGCGTCATCACGGTGAGCGTCCAGCTGAGCGAACAGCCGGATAGCGAACTCCTGCATTATCAGATCGGGCTGACAATCACGGACCAGGACGGTGTTGTCCACGAAACGCCCATCAGCCCGTCCGTTGCCACGCGCATGGACTCGCCGGCCGCGATCGAATCGCGTTTTGGAACCGGGGCGGAATTCATGATCAATGTGACGCCGGTTTCGGTCGACAACTAACCCGCCCACACCATGTCCCGGCTGGTCGCATAGGCCAGCCGGCCCATGCAGAAATGGCGGCTGGTTTCGCCCGTATAGACAAAGCCGAGCTTTTCCAGCACGCGGCCCGACGCCGGATTGTCCTCGAAATGCCCGGAGGTAATGACGTTCGGGGCGAGGTCATCGCGGATCGCCGTTATCAATGCAGCGCTCGCTTCGGTCGCGACGCCCTGTCCGCGCGAGTCCGGGCCGGTCCAGTATCCGATCTCGATCCCGTCATCGCCGGGCAGCCGCTTGAAAGCGGCACAGGAGCCGATCAGCCGGTTGTCCTCGCGCCGGGCAATGGCATAGGTGCCGCCCGGCCGCTTGCCATGAGCGGCCCGTGTCGCCAGCACGTAGAGCTCGGCGGCGATCAGCGGATAGGGATGCGGCACACGCGCCGTGTATCGGGCGATACTGCCGTCGCGGCAATGCGCATGGATCGCCTCGGCATCGTCGATTTCCAGTGGCCGCAAGACCAGGCTTTCGGTTTCGATCCTGTCCCTCATGGACCTCATCTCCGGCGGGGAAACGAAAAAGGGGAGGCGGAACCCGCCTCCCCTTGGATCTCGTCCAGCTACCGGTTCCGCCTTTTGGGTGGGGCGGAACGGGTCGGTCCGTCAGCCCTATTTGGCCTCTTCGGCTGCGACGACCGAGCAGAACATCTTGCCGCCGGATTTCTTGGCGAACGCCACACGGCCTTCGGTCAGCGCGAACAGGGTGTGATCCTTGCCCATGCCGACATTCTCGCCCGGATAGAATTTGGTACCGCGCTGACGCACGATGATGTTGCCCGCGACCACGGCCTGGCCACCGGATTTCTTTACGCCCAGGCGCCGGCCTTCTGAGTCGCGCCCGTTACGGGATGAACCGCCTGCTTTCTTGTGAGCCATGGATTAGTCCTCCGACTTCTTCGCAGCCGGCTTCTTGGCCGC
>CBDUFA010000300.1:0-2992 GCA_965366295.1 uncultured Hyphobacterium sp. | reverse complement strand
CCCCGTGGCCGGCTTTGCAGCGGCCACGACACTGCCCATGCAATTTTTCCCGCCCACCGACCGCGACATGTTCCAGGTCGAGATGGTCCTGCCGGCCAATACCTCGATCGAGGAAACGCGGCGCCAGATGGCGCGGGCAACAGAGCTCATCGCCGCGCATGAAGGCGTGATCGACGTCGGCTGGACCCTCGGCGAGAGCCCGCCGCGCACCTATTACAACGTGATCGGCAATGAAAGCGCGGCACCGTATCTCGCGGCAGGCTGGGTCAGAACGGAGTCCGCCGAAATCACCCATGACCTGCTGCCCGGACTGCAGCGCGAAATGATCGCAGCCTTTCCGCAGGCGCGCTTCCTGACGCTGCCCTATGAACAAGGTCCGCCGACAGCGGCTCCGATCGAGTTGAAAATCTTTGGCCCCGACCTCGCGACGCTCGATGCCCTAGGCGACGAGATCCGCCGGATCCTGGCCGAGACCCCGGGCGTCACCACCACCGTCGCCGGCATGCGCATGGGTGAGCCCGTCGCCCGCGTGAATGTGGATGAAGCCTCCGCAGAACTTGCCGGCATCCGGCTCGAGGACCTCGCCAACCGGCTGCGCGCCGATTTCGATGGCGTTCCCGGCGGCAGCGTACTCGAAGGCGTCGAGGAAATGCCGGTGCGCGTGATCGCCACCGCCAATCGCCGGGCCAGCGTTTCCGACCTCGCATCCGCGCCGCTGCCAGCCAGTCCGGAAAGCGGCATTCTCTCCGCACCGGTCGCCGCACTGGGCGATGTCGGCCTGTCGCCGGAAGTTGCCAGTATCCGCCGGCAGGACGGCGAGCGGATGAACCCGATTTTCGCCTACCTCGAACCCTTCAGCCTGCCCGCGCCCGTGCTCAATGATTTCATGACCCGGCTGGATGCCGCAGGCCTGGAAATGCCGCCCGGCTATACGCTCCAGGTCGGCGGTGAAGCCGAGGCCCGGGGCGATGCCATGGGTAATCTGTTTGGCACGGCACTGCCGCTCCTGGTGCTGATGATCGGCTCGGTGGTGCTGGCTTTCAACTCCTTCCGCTATGCCGGCGTTGTCTTCATTACCGGTTTTCTGTCGGTCGGCCTCGCCCTGTTCGGGGTCTGGCTGTTCGGTACGCCGCTGGGCTTCAACGCCATTGTCGGTTCGATGGGCCTCGTCGGCTTGTCGATCAACGGCACCATCGTGGTGCTCTCGGCCTTGCGGGCGGATCCGGCCTCGCGTGCGCTCGATCTGACCGCCATCGAGAACACGGTGGTCGACGCCACCCGTCACATTATCTCCACCACACTGACCACGATCGGCGGTTTCGTGCCGCTGATCCTGTCGGGTGACAGTTTCTGGCTGCCATTTGCCGCGGCGGTCGCAGGGGGGGTGGCCGGCTCGGCCATCCTGGCCCTCGTCTTCGCGCCCGCGTCTTTCGTGATGCTGGCCAAGGCCCGCCAGAAGCGGCGCGACTTCCAGCACCGGCTGAAACAGCGCGTGAAGCGGGGTGCCTTGATGCAGCCGGCGGAATAGGCCAAGGCCTGCATAACTGCAGGAGTGGACCCGGTGGAAAAGCGCGGACCCTGGACCGTCACATCGAAGGCGAAAGTGTTCGAGAACCCGTTTCTCGAGCTGCACACCTATGACGGCATCCGTCCGGATGGTGCGCCGGGAATATATGGCGTCATGTCGCCGAAATCCTTCGCCATCCTGGTCCTGCCGATATTTGCGGACGGCACCACGATGCTGGTCGGGCAGCACCGGTTTCCGCTCGACAATTATTCCTGGGAAATCCCGGAAGGCGGCAGCCCGAAGCGTGTTCCGCCGCTGGAAGGGGCCCGCCGTGAACTGCGCGAGGAGACCGGGCTGAGCGCCGCCAGCTGGCTGGAAATATTGCAGGCGGAGACCTCGAATTCCCTGACAGATGAACAGGCTTTCGGCTTTCTGGCCTGGAATCTGACCGAGGGTGAGCAAGAGCTCGACGGCACCGAAGTCATTGAACGCAAACGCCTTCCCTTCCTGGCCGCGCTGGACATGGCAATGTCCGGCGAGATCCGCGACCTGCCCAGCGTGGCAATGCTGCTCAAGGCGCACTACATGGCGCAGACCGGCCGGCTCGATGCAGAGCTGGCGCATGCCATGCTTGGCCAGGGAGGCTGACAATGCCCGCCGAAAGCGCCCGCTCGCTCCATTCCGGCCATGACGCCGTCTGGTCACGGCTTCGCGTCGATGCGGCCCAGGCCGCGGCCGAGGAACCGATTCTGGCCAGCTTCCTCAACGCCGCGATTCTCCGTCATGAGAGCTTTGCCCACGCCTTGGCCTACCGCCTCGCCTCAAAGCTCGCCGACGCCCAGCTGGATGCCATGCTGGCGCGCGATGTCGTCGAAGAGGCGATCACCGCCGAGCCGGGTATTGCCGGGATGGCATCCGCCGACATGGTGGCGATCGAGGAGCGTGACCCGGCCTGCCGCTCGCTCCTGCAGCCCTTCCTCTACTACAAGGGCTATATGGCCCTGCAGGGTTATCGCGTGGCGCACTGGCTGTGGAACGAGGGCCGCGAAACCTTTGCTTTCCATCTGCAGAGCCGGATTTCCGAGTGTTTCGGCGTCGACATCCACCCGGCGGCGAGAATCGGCAAGGGGTTGATGATCGACCACGCCACCAGCGTGGTGATCGGCGAGACGGCAGGGCGGACACGGACCGCCACCCCAAGATCGGCAATGGCGTGCTGATCGGTGCGGGGGCGAAGGTGCTGGGCAATATTAGTGTGGGTGAGGAAGCCCGCATTGCGGCAGGCTCTGTCGTGCTGAAAGACGTGCCCGCGCATTGCACGGTTGCCGGTGTGCCCGCGAGCCCGGTCGGCGGTCCCTGCAAGGAGCCGGCCCGGAGCATGGATCAGCGACTTGACGCACCGGGTGAGGGCTGAGGCTTGCCTTGGCTCCGCCGCTGACTATGGTCGCGGTCAACCCAGACAGATTCACACCTAGCATCGGAAAG
>CBDUFA010000299.1:0-2996 GCA_965366295.1 uncultured Hyphobacterium sp. | reverse complement strand
TTCCTTCACGCGGTCCATCTTGCCGATATTGCCGGGATTGATCCGCAGGCAGGCGGCGCCGGCCTCGGCGGCCTCGATGCCGCGCTTGTAGTGGAAATGAATGTCCGCCACGAGCGGTACGGATACCGATTTCGCGATGGTCCTGAAGGCCGCGGTCGACTCCTCGTCCGGACAGGAAACACGGACAATATCCGCACCCGCTTCCTCGAGACGGCGGATCTGGCCGATGGTGGCATCGGCATCCGCGGTCGGCGTATTGGTCATCGACTGCACGGAGATTGGCGCATCCCCACCCACCGCGACAGACCCGACATGGATCTTGCGGCTCTTGCGGCGCTCGATCATGCGCCAGGGGCGGACTTCGCGATGCTGTTCATGCATGGGCAGGCTCGTTCGGGTTTCTTCCGGGCATATAGCCCCGTTCGATCCCGCTTGCGAGGGGGTGCGTCCCTATGCCGGGTCGGTCGCCTCGGTCGCGATCAGCGGCCGGTCGGTAATGGCCTCCCCGGGTCCGCCCAGCGGTTGCGGGTCTTCACCGGCAATCTCGACCATGATCAGCCCGCCATCCTCGGCGGTGATTGTCAGGCCCGGCTCGGAGATCGGCCGGTAGGTCTCGTTCACACCCAGCTCGCGGGAAAACAGGATCCGCCCGGCCGCGTCGCGGACTTCCAGGAAGACCGGCGCGCTGGCGCGCAGCGTGATGTCCGGGATCTCGTCCTCGGACGGGTTGAGCGAGGGCAGGCCGGCCCAGATGTCGTTCGACGCCACGCGCGGCAAGTCTCGGGCAAAGACCTCGTCGCCTTCGAACTCGGAGAATTCCTGGTCCGGCGGCGGCGGGATGTCATCGAATACCGTCTCGCCGGAGACGGCGTTGGAATACCACCAGGCCACGAGACCGACGAGCAACAGGATGAAGACCACCCCGATCAGCCCCTTGGGCAATTTGATCTCGCGCTGTTGTTGCGGCGCGGTCGGCGTGGCGCGTCCGGTCTGGGTGTCGGCCTCGGCCTTGAACTGTTCGACCAGCGCGGCTTCATCGAGGTTGAGGAAACGGGCATAGGTGCGCAGATAGCCAATGGCATAGGCCTGCGCGGGAAGGCCGCGCGGGTCCATGGTTTCGAGCGCTTCGAGATATTCGCGGCGGATACGGGTGCGGGCAGCGGCGCTGTCGAGCGTCAGCCCCATCTTGGTGCGGGCTTCGCGCAGGCGTTCGCCGGCTGACAGGCGCGTATAGGCATTGTCACCGCCGGCATAGACGGCATCGACAGGCACAAATCCTGAACTGGACGTCCCTTGGGACATCATCCACCCTGCTTTCCTGGGTTCTTGCGACCCGCTCTGGCTGAAACGCGCGCACCCTTACCACGCGTGTATGACGCGATAATTTCAGATGATACGCGAGTTATCAACAGCTTCAGGCGGTAATCCTGCATCAGAACCGGCTTCCAACAAGGCCGTGCGCAAGGTGCGCCCCGGCTGATCGAGCCGGCATGCAAGCCACGCGCCAAGTTTTTCTGTCTCCAGCCCGTTGAGCAAGGTGCGCACCGGCGCAATGCTCGACGCGGCCATGGACAGCTTGGAATAGCCCATGGCCAACAGGACGGCGGCTTCCAGCGGCTTGCTCGCGGTTTCACCGCAGACCGAGACCGGCACGTCGAACCTGGCGCAGGATTCCCGGATCGACCGGAACAGGCGCAGGGCGGCGGGCGACAGGATGTCATAGCGATCCGAGACCCGCGCATTCAGCCGGTCCGCCGCGAAGAAATACTGCATCAGGTCATTGGCGCCGACGGCCACGAAATCGACGCGCGGCAGCGCCTCCTCGATGGCAAAGGCCATGCCCGGCGTTTCCAGCATCAGGCCGGCGCGGACGGATTTCGGCATCTCATGCCCGTATTTGCGGGCGCGCTCGATTTCCGCTTCCAACATGTCGCGGGCGGCAAAGAATTCCCAGGGCGCGGCAATCATGGGGAAGAGGACATCGAGATCGCGTCCGGCCGCGGCATCAATCAGCGCGCGAAGCTGCAGGCGCAGCAGGCCGGGCCGGTCCAGGCCCATGCGGATGGCGCGCCATCCCAGCGCCGGGTTCGGTTCGCGCATCGCCGGGGCGCTGGCCGTGACCTTGTCGCCGCCGAGATCGAGCGTGCGGAACACGGCCGGCTTGCCATCGCAGGCCTCGATCACCGCCTTGTAGAGCACGGCCTGTTCTTTCACCGTCGGCAGCGTGTCGGCGACCATGAACTGGAACTCGGTGCGGAACAGGCCGATACCGGCCGCCCCGGTTTCTTCCAGGCGCTTGAGCTCGACCAGCAGGCCGGCATTGAGATGCAGCTCGAAGGACTGGCCGTCAGCCGTGACCGAGGGCGCATCCTTCAGCTTGGCGAAGGCCGCGGCGCGGCGGGATATCGTCTCGGCCCGGTCGGAATAGGCCTCGCGCACTTCCGCATTGGGCCTGATATGGAGCAAGCCGAATTCGCCGTCGAGAATGACCGGGTCGCCGGTCTCGATACGGTCCAGCACGCCCTCGACGCGGCCGACCAGCGGAATGCCCAGCGCCTTGGCGACGATCACCGCATGGCTGGAGGCAGATCCCTCCTCGAGTGCGAGTCCCTTCAACCGGCTGCGGTCATAGTCGAGCAGCTCCGCCGGGCCGATGGAACGGGCAATCAGAATGGCGTTTTCGGGCAAGGGCGCGCCGGCATCGGTCGTGGTCTCGTCGAGATGGCGCAGCAGGCGGTTGGCGAGATCCTCGAGATCGTGCAGCCGCTCGCGGAAATTCATGTCCTTGGCCTGCATCAGGCGGGCGCGGTGCTCGTTGCGGACCCGTTCCACTGCGGCCTCGGCCGTCAGGCCCTGCTTCACGGCCTCGCGCAGCTGGCGCAGCCAGCCGCGATCATGGGCAAACATGCGATAGGCTTCGAGCACGTCGCGGGTCGGGCCACCAAACGGCAGCCGCCCGGCATCGAGCATGTCGTCGATATTGCGGCGCAATTCAT
>CBDUFA010000298.1:0-2996 GCA_965366295.1 uncultured Hyphobacterium sp. | reverse complement strand
ATATTCTGGGCCCGTGAGTGACAGGAGATGTGCAGCGTGACGCCGCCGCGCAAGGGTTTGAGCCCCTCCGCCAGGCCTTCATTCTTGGCAATGTCGACGATCAGCTGGTCGAAATCCATCGTTGCGGCGGCCAGCGCTTTCACATCCTCATCGTCGGGCAGGATCAATGGCCACTCGAATTTGAGCATCAGCGAACAGGACGGCACCAGCCCCATGATCGTGTAGCCATCATCGACCAGCGGACGCAGCGCCCTGGCGACCTTGCGGGCATTGGCCGCGACCTTGTCGAGATTGCCTTGTTCCAGCTCGGGCATGCCGCAGCACGCCGGATACACGACCTCGGCCTCGACACCATTCCTGGCCAGCACGTCGAGCGCGGCCTCGCCGATCTGCGGCTTGTTGTACTCGCCGAAACAGGTCGCATAGACGGCCACCTTGCGCTTGCCATAGGCGGGAGCGTCAGCATTGATCTCGCGCTTGGCCTTGGCGCGGGCGGTCAGCGTGCGGGTGTTGAATTTCGGCAGCTCGGCCTCGGGATCAATATCACCAAGCGTATTGATCAGTGTGCGAACGCCCTTGTTCTTGCGATCGGTCGCCCAGTTGACGAGACCGGCCACCGGACGCGCCAGCGATCCGTTCCGGTCGGTCTTGACCAGCTGATTATCAGCAAAGGAAATCTCGCCCTTTTTCTGCTGGATGGCGCGGTAGCGCAGCATCAGGTGCGGGAAATCGATATTGAACTCGTGCGGCGGCACATAGGGGCATTTGGTCAGGAAGCACATGTCGCACAGCGTGCAACCGTCGACGGTGGCCTTGATGTCGGTCCTGGTCAGGTCGTCGACTTCGAAATTCTCGGATTCATCGACCGCATCGAACAGGGTCGGGAAGCTGTCGCACAGATTGAAGCAGCGGCGGCAGGAATTGCAGACCTCGGCCTGGCGGCGGAACTCCTTGTCGAAGGCTCCCTCGTCATAGAATTCCGGGTTCTGCCAGTCGATCGGATGCCGGGTCGGCGCATCCAACGAGCCTTCGCGCGGTTGTTGCGGTGTATCACTCATCAGCCGTCTTCCCTCTCCCTGCCCATACACAAACGCCCGAGCCCGCCGTCTGGCCAGCCCGGGCGCCGTGTGAAGGTCGAACGCCTGTGTTAGGCGATTTCGTCCAGCGTCTTCTGGAACTTGCCAGCGTGCGAACGCTCGGCCTTGGCCAGCGTTTCGAACCAGTCGGCAATCTCATCGAAGCCTTCTTCGCGCGCCGTGCGGGCCATACCCGGATACATGTCGGTGTATTCGTGGGTCTCGCCCGCGATCGCGGATTTCAGGTTGGCAACGGTGTCACCGATCGGCTCGCCGGTCGCCGGGTCGCCGACTTCCTCGAGATATTCGAGGTGACCATGGGCGTGGCCGGTCTCGCCTTCGGCGGTCGAACGGAACACGGACGCCACATCGTTGTAGCCTTCAATGTCGGCCTTTTGCGCGAAATAGAGATAGCGGCGATTGGCCTGACTTTCGCCAGCGAACGCTTCTTTCAGGTTTTCTTCGGTCTTGGAGCCTTTAAGCGACATGATTATCCTCCCATCGGAGCCGGGTTCGGCATGAAACACGTTCGCGAACCTAGTCCCCTCACAGGGGAAGTCAACGATTTAGAATCATTCTAAAAATTGAGAACTATTCTCACTTCGACCGGGTCCGGATCACCAGGTCAAAGGCCACGATATCACTGCCGTCTTCCGGCTGTGGCAGGACATCGATCGGCACCGCCTCCACCGGGATATCGGTCAGTTCGCCCGTCGTCTCATTCAGGAAATGGAAGTGCGGGCGCGTGTTGGTATCGAAGATCGAAGCTTCCGATCCGGGCCGGGAGATCTGGCGCAGCAGACCGGCATTCACGAAATGACCGAGCGTATTGTAGACGGTCGCCAGCGCGATGTGCACGCCGTCCCGCGTCAATTGCGCATAGACATTCTCGGCGGTGACATGGCGGTCCCGGCCATCGCCGAACAGCAGGCGCGCAATCTGCAGCCGCGGTTTGGTAATCCGCAGCCCGGCAGTTTCCAGGAGGCCGGCACTATCGCTCATTGGAAGCAATCTAGGCGAAGCGCCCGGGACCGGCAATAGCGGCAACAGGCGCACGCAATGCCCTCGCCAATGGACGCCCGCGCGCTAAAATGCCATCAGACGGCAATCCTATTCGAGCGCACGGGACGACATCGATGAACACGCACACTTCAGTCGACGCGAAGACCTTCAACTGGGAAGACCCGCTGGATCTTGGCGGCTGGCTCTCCGAGGAAGAGCGTATGGTCCAGGAGACCGCGCGCGGCTATGCGCAGGACAAGCTCCTGCCCCGCGTCATCGCCGCGGCGCGCGAAGAGACGTTCGACCGCGCCATCATGACCGAAATGGGTGAACTGGGCCTCCTCGGTTCCACCCTGCCGGAGGAATATGGCGGCGCCGGTCTCAACCATGTCGCCTACGGCCTGATCGCGCACGAGGTCGAGAAAGTGGACTCGGGCTATCGCTCGGCCATGTCTGTGCAGTCGTCCCTGGTGATGTATCCGATTTATGCCTTCGGCTCCGAAGAGCAGAAGCAAAAATACCTGCCGAAGCTGGCGACCGGCGAATGGGTCGGCTGTTTCGGCCTGACAGAACCCGATGGCGGTTCCGATCCGGGCGCCATGCGCACGACGGCCACCATGGTCGACGGTGGCTACATTCTCAACGGCTCCAAGATGTGGATCACCAATTCCCCGATTGCGGATGTCGCGGTGGTCTGGGCCAAGCTGGACGGCGCCATCCGGGGCTTCATCGTCGAGCGCGGCACGCCCGGCTTCGAGACCCCGAAGATCGAGGGCAAGATGAGCTTGCGCGCCTCCATCACCGGCTCGATCACATTGAGTGACTGCAAGGTTGGCGAGAACGCGCTGATGCCCGATGTCAAAGGCCTGCGCGGTCCGTTCTCCTGCCTCAACAAGGCACGTTACGGCATTGCCTGGG
>CBDUFA010000297.1:0-3006 GCA_965366295.1 uncultured Hyphobacterium sp. | reverse complement strand
CCTCGATCCGGGCGCGCGCCGCATCGACACTGTCGACCTCTTCGATCGTGTCGATATGGCAGCGGAAACCGCCTTCCGGCGTGATGTATTCCGTGACCGGCGGACAGATCGTGGCGTTGTCACCGAACGACGTGGCCAGCTGGATACCGAAATTCAGGTCCGGACAGCGATGGCGGAGCGTCGCAAGGTAGTGCCGGCTGGCACCGCCGCGGAACACGACATGCTCCCGGTTGATGACGCTATAGCCGTTGATATTGACGAGCCGAATGCAGCGTGAGGTGTTTTCATCGCCGCTTTCGCCTTCCTGATGGTGGTCGGTTGCCATGGCGGTCGCCGCAATGGCACATGCGGCGAGTGATGCAGTCATCAGATATTTCATCTCGCACTCCTTCCAGAGACAGCTAGTCTGGCACACAAGACATGACGCCGAGCTGAATGGACTTCAAATCACAATCCCGCGCACGGATCGGTATCGCCGGAGGCGGCATTGCCGGACTGGCTTGCGCTTATGCGCTTCTTCGCCGCGGCGCGCAGGTCGATGTTTTCGATTCCGGCGAGGCAGGGCGAGGGGCGCTCTGGGCTTCCGGCGGCATGCTGGCCGGTGGCTTCGAGTGCTGCGAATCCGGCCCGGGGCAGGCATTTGCCGATCTCGCCCGGCTCGGGATGGACAAGTGGTCGGCGGCGTTGGGACGCGAGACAATCGGTTTCCGGAAGGCCGGTGTACTTTCGCCGGCGGCGCAAGGCAGTGAGCGCGACTGGCTGGACGCCATGGCGCGTCATGGCGCGTCGCTGGGCATCAGAACCGAATGGTGCCGCGGCCTGCCTGGGGCGATATCGGGAAAGTGGGGGTTGCAGTTTCCTGATGATGGCGAGCTGGATAACCGGCTGCTCGGGCCAAGACTGGCCGATGCGGTCCGGGATGCAGGCGGGCGGATCGCCTCGCACAGCCCTGTGAGTAGCATTTCGGACGCGTCCGATGGCGGTGTGGTTCTGGAAACGGTCTCCGGCGCGCATGTTTTCGATCACATTATCCTGGCTACCGGTGTGGATTCGGGCGGGCTGGAAGCCGTCGAGCCCGCCTTGTCGGCCTTGCGACCGGTCAAGGGGCAGATGGTTTCTGTGAAAACCGACCATGTCCGTCTGGATGGCTGTGTGCGGGCGCGGGATGTCTATCTGTCGCAAAAATCCGATGGCCGTATCGTGATCGGCGCCACATCGGAAACAGGTTTTGCGGATATGGGAACCGATGAAGATTCCATTCGCGCCTTGCTGGACAAAGCCAGCCGGCGTGTTCCGGCCCTGGCTCAGGCAAAGGAAACAGAACGCTGGGCAGGCCTTCGCCCGGGCAGCGTGGATGGCCTGCCGATCATTGGCAGCGGGCAAGTTGAAGGCGTTTTCCTGGCGCTGGGCCTTTACCGGAATGGCGTGTTGCTCGCGCCCGCCATTGGCGAAATGCTCGCCGATATCATCCTCGAGGGGCGCGATGTGCCGTTCGCTATGTCGCCGGATCGCTTCCAACAGCGTTAACGCCAAGTTTGCTTCTGTTTCAAACACTGCGGGATCAGGCAGATTGAGTCGTTTCCATGAGCACGATTTCCCCGGCTGGCGATGCCACCCATGCATTGATCGCACGCGCCTCGCGCGAAACCGGCGCTGACTTCGACTTCATGCTGCGAACGGCCGCGCGCGAAAGCAATTTCGATGCGAATGCGCGCGCTTCGACCTCGTCGGCGGCCGGCATGTACCAGTTTCTCGATCAGACCTGGCTGGCCATGGTCAATCGCCATGGCGACCAGCACGGACTTGGCCGCGAGGCCGGGCAGATCGAACAGGGGGAAAACGGCCGGTTCACGGTATCGGATCCAGCCGAGCGCCAGCGTATTCTCGATCTGCGCTTCAATCCGGAAATCGCGGCCCGGATGGCGGGCGAGCTGGCTGCCGAGAACGCCTCCATCCTGGAGGCCAGGATTGGCCGCCAGCCGACATCGGGGGAATTGTATGCCGCGCATTTCCTCGGGGCAGGCGGCGCGTCCGAATTGATCAATGCTGCCACCGACACGCCGACGGCGCGGGCGGACAGGTTGTTCCCGGCTGCTGCGGCGGCGAACCGGAACGTATTCTACGATGGTGGAACGCCGCGGAATGTGCGCGACGTGCTGGCGGGTCTGACACGCGAGGAAGCGGTCAGTGTTCCCGACCGCCCGGTCGCCAGCGAGCCGTCCGCTGTCCTTCGATTTTCGTCGCCGACACAGGACCAGGCCGTGGCTTTCATGTCGCGCCGGATCGGCATTTCGACCGTTGGCGGGACCTTGTCGCCCGCGGTCGTTGCGATACTCGCGTCGCTGGAGGCGCCGGGCGAACGGAATGACCGGACAAGTTAACGGAATTCCGCCGCGTCTAAGGATTCATTAATACGAGAGTCGGAGCCTGTGTCTGAAGGCGAATCGTAAAGGTGCGATTCGGCGAATGACAGGATGAATTCCATGAGCATCTTGGCGATGCGGTCGCGCTTGACCGACGAAGATATCCGGCGCCTGGTCAAGGGAGAAAATCCCGAGGACAGGGCGCTGGCTGCGCGCAAGATCTGCCAGCGGATCGATGTCCCGGACCTGACCGATGAAGAACGCCAGGCGGCCAATGCGATCATCACCATGATTGCGCAGGACGCCGCGACCCTGGTCCGGCGTTCGCTGGCGGTTACGCTGCGCCAGTCGCCGAACCTTCCCAAGGACGTGGCGATGAAGCTGGCGCGGGACATCGAGTCCATCGCCGTGCCGGTCATCGCCGGCAGCCCGGTCTTCACCGATGACGACCTGATCGAACTCGTGCGGACGCAACCGGCAGCAAAGCTGGCGGCGATTGCGGCTCGCGAAAGTGTTTCCAAGCCCGTCGTGATGTCGCTGATCGACTATGCCGACGAGACGGCCATGGGCATTGCCGCGGCCAATGACGGCGCGGAATTCGACGCCGAAGCCTTCGACCGCACCATCAGCCGGTTTGCCGATT
>CBDUFA010000296.1:0-3025 GCA_965366295.1 uncultured Hyphobacterium sp. | reverse complement strand
GAATGACAGGCCGATCAGCATCAGGAACGCAACGAGTGATCCGCCGAGATAGATGGCCAGCACGCGCCAGTCGATGAAGCGCCGCCACAACAGCGCCCGCCATCCATTCGAGACACTCTGGATGACGCCATGCGTGACCATGGCGGCGGAGACCGGCAGGAGGAGCGCCAGCACGCCCATCAGGATCAGGCCGCCCGCCATGCCGAAAACGCCGGAAATGAATGCGGTGATCAGGGTGGCGAGCAGGATCAGTGGCCAGGTCATGTGAATCATCGCCTCAAAAGGATTGACCTGCCTATAGTGTGTGTCGGATCGTTTGAAAAATACCGGACCGGGATCTCAAGGGGAGCTTACATGGAATTCTCGTATTCGCCGCGGTGTCAGGATTATCTCGACCGCCTTCGCGCCTTCATGGACGCGCACATCTACCCGAATGAAAAAACCTATGCCGAGCAGCTCGCCGCCTTCGGCCAAAACCGCTGGCAGGTGATCCCGATCATCGAGGAGCTGAAAGAGAAGGCCAAGGCGGCCGACCTCTGGAACCTGTTCCTGCCCGAATCCGACAAGGGAGCCGGGCTGAGCAATCTCGATTATGCGCCGCTGGCCGAGGAAATGGGCCGCGTGCTCTGGTCGTCGGAAGTCTTCAACTGCTCGGCACCGGATACGGGAAATATGGAAGTGCTGGCGCGCTACGGGACGCCGGAACACCAGAAGCAATGGATGGAGCCCCTGCTTGCCGGCCAGATCCGTTCGGCCTTCCTGATGACCGAGCCGGATGTGGCGTCGTCCGATGCCACGAACATCCAGTGCCGCATCGAGCGCGATGGCGATGAGTATGTCATCAATGGGCGCAAATGGTGGTCGTCGGGCGCCGGAGATCCGCGCTGCGCGATCTATATCGTGATGGGCAAGACCGATCCGGATGCGGAGCGGCATGTCCAGCAATCCATGATCCTGGTACCGGCGGACGCGGCCGGTATAACCGTGAAACGCCATTTGCCGGTTTTCGGCTACGATGATGCGCCGCACGGGCACATGGAAATCGAGCTGAAAGATGTCCGCGTGCCGGCGTCGAACATCCTGCTCGGCGAGGGGCGTGGATTCGAGATCGCCCAGGGCCGTCTCGGACCGGGTCGCATCCACCACTGCATGCGCACGATCGGCGCCGCGGAACGTGCGCTCGAGCTGATGGTGAAACGGGGCATGAGCCGCGTGGCGTTCGGCAAGCGGGTCGCCGACCAGTCGGTCTGGCACCACCGGATTGCCCGCGCGCGGATCGATATCGAATCGGCCCGGCTGCTGACGCTCAAGGCTGCCTGGATGATGGACACGGTGGGCAACAAGGTGGCGCAAAAGGAAATCGCGATGATCAAGGTGGCGGCCCCGCGTGTGGCGCTGCAGGTGATTGACGATGCCATCCAGATCCATGGCGGTGCCGGTGTTTCGTCCGACACGCCGCTGGCCAGCGCGTGGGCCGGGATCCGGACGCTGCGTATGGCTGACGGGCCCGACGAAGTACATGAGCGGGCTATTGCGCGGCTTGAAATGAAGCGGCTGTCGAACGAGGCATGATCATGGGGGACCTCGCCGTCTGGATCGCCGGACTGTTCGGCGTAATCGGGGCCGGGCTCGGGCTGGGTGCGTTGGTTTCGCCCGCCTGGGCGGCGAAATTCGTACGGATGCAGGCCGAGCCGGAGCGGCCGGACGGTTATGCGGAATTCCGGGCGACCTTTGGCGGTGTCTTCCTTTTCCTGCACCTGGCCTTCCTGGCTTCGGTGTTCCTCGATGCGGGCGTGATCGGCGCGGCGGCAGTGCTCAGTTTTGGCTGGGGCGGTGCCGCGGTCGGGCGCATCCTGTCGCTCCTGCTCGATGGCGGAGCGGTACGGACGCGGCACAATTATGTGTCGATCATTGTCGAGCTTGCAGCCGCGATCGCCTTCGCACTTCCGGTGATTTCTTTCGTCCTCAATCCAACCGCCTGACTTCTGCGTATATCGGCCTAGATCAAATACCGGACAGTGAGGAGACATGGTTTGGACTGGGTTCTGATACCAACTGTTGTGGCCGCCGCGATTGGTGCGCTCATGGGTGGCGCCAGCCTGCTGGTGCCGCGCTGGGGAGCTTCCGTCGTTCGGCTGCAGCCCGATCCGCGCTGGAAAGGCGGTTGGTCGGAATTCCGTGCGAGCTTTGGCGGGGCTTTCCTGCTCGGCCATGCGGCCGTGCTTCTGACTTTCATAATGCGGGGGCAGGCCGGAACGGCGGCGCTCATGGGCACGGGATTTGCCATGGGGGCGCTCTGGCTCGGCATGGCCATTGGCCGTGGCATCTCCATGGTGGCAGATCATGGCGAGCATGAAACCCGCACCGGCTACAATGCCGCCGCCATCATCTTCGAGAGCGTGATGGGCCTCGCGCTCTGGTCACCCTTTTTGGCGCATATCGGCGGCTGATCAGCCGTCCATGTTTTCCGCGAAAGTCCAGGCATAATCCGCCATCGGTTCGACCATGGCGCCGTATTCATTGGCTTTCGCATTGGACGCATTGCCCTGGGTCGAACGGTGGTAGACGCCCTGTACGATCGCGGCCAGGCGGAACAGGTTATAGGCGAAATAGAAATCGAGCCGGGGCAGGCTGTCGCGCCCGGTCCGGCGGCAATAGGCCTGGATATAGCTCGCCTCGGACGGGATGTTCAGCTGGCCGAGATCAACGCCCAGGAAGCCGTTGCGGATTTCCTTCGGCGTGCGCCATTGCATCAGCTGGTAGGTGAAGTCGGCCAGCGGATCACCAAGTGTCGAAAGCTCCCAGTCGAGGACGGCCACGACTTTCGGTTCCGTCTTGTGGAAGATCATGTTGTCGAGCCGGAAATCGCCATGAACGATGCTGGCGCGGTCCTGTTCGGGCGCCGCGCCGGGCAGCCATTCGATCAGGCGGTCCATGGAGGCGATCGTGCGGGTTTCCGATGCCTTGTACTGCTTTGACCAGCGGGCGATCTGGCGCGGTATATAGGCATCCGGCTTACCGTAAT
>CBDUFA010000295.1:0-3028 GCA_965366295.1 uncultured Hyphobacterium sp. | reverse complement strand
CCTCGGAATCCGAGGTCGAGAAGAATTGATAGCCCTTGGCTTCGAGCTCGGCGCGTAATGCCTTGTGATTATAGATACAGCCATTGAAGGCCAGCGTCAGGCCGAGCTCGGAATCCTCCATCGGCTGGCGACCCGCCTCGGACAAGTCAATGATCTTGAGGCGCCGGTGGGCCAGACCGGCTGCACCCCGCATCACAAGGCCGGATCCGTCCGGACCGCGCGGGGCCATGACATCGGCCATGGCCATGAGCGCAGCAGGATCCGAATCTGTACCATCAAATCGCAAGTCACCGGCGATTCCGCACATGGGCAGACAACTCCTTTTCTTTCTGTATTAAAACAGTATTTAAATAGAAAAAACGGGAAGATGGGGCGAGAACGAGAAATAAGGGTGCGAGCCGCCCAAATCAAGGTCCAAACAGGCCGTTCAGGTGAGCAATCTGATAAAATAATATCGTTGAATTGATGGGCAGGACGGTTGATTCTCGCGGTAGCATCATTAAGTCAATGCTCATTCGAACGACGCAACCAACGAACCGTCCGCGCTGTCGCGCCGGACGTAGAAGGAGTTTTAGTGAACCGCTTTATCCGCAAACGACAACCGAAACTGGGCCGCATCGCGGCAGTCACCGCTCAGAATTTCAATGCCGATGATTTTATCCGCGCAACGCGCCCGCTCGAACAGAAAGGGTTTGCTGTTTCCGTGGTGTCCAATACGAGCGGCATGCTGACCGGCCGGACGGAGTCGGGACAGGATGTGAATTTCGTGCCGGCCTCGACGATCGGTGACATGGAGTTCGACCGCTATTGCGCGCTGGTTCTGCCGGGCAATTCGCATGGCATTAGCGAGTCGGCCCAGGCGGCGATCGAGAAATTCATGAGCGAAGGCAAGCCGGTGATTGCCATGTCGGGCGATGTCCCGATGCTGGCCGAGGCGGCCAATTCGCCGGACGTCGCGGATGCGGGTGTGGCAATCTCCATGAATGGCAAGGTGTTCGCCGCGCGTGGTGATGAAGCCTCCGATGAGGCTGTCGAGGTTTTTGCCCAGGCGCTGGTGGCCTGAAGCCGGGCAATCCGGAGACTAGAAAAAGAACGCCGCCCGGACCGGGCGGCGTTTTTCTTTGCCGGAAACACTGTCTTTCACGCATTCGTGACGCCGGCCCCCTGCACAAATCGCAGCCGGCTCCCCATATCGCCGCTTGCATGACCGATGGAGCCTTCCCATGTACCGAATTGCATCTATCGGGCTCGCCATTGCTGTCCTCGCCGGTGTTTTTCTGGTCTGGGCTTCCAATAGCGGGTCCGGGCTCTACATAGCCTAGAGGAACCCTTTGCGGGTTCCCCGCAAGCGACCAGGCCTCTCTTGTGCGTCCCCCCAGCCTGCCTTGGAGGCCTGCAGGCACCGCCGGACACTCCCCTGTCCCCGTCCGGCGGTGCCGCACATTTCTTCTCTCGAGCCTTGTGAAAATGAAGCGGCAAAACCCGCCTTTACGCCTTGATTAACCCTTTCGATTGCAGGAGTAAGGGTTAGACGCCGGTCGTCCTGACGGCTGGACTTTCAGCCAGGCTGGCGTTCACAATTGTGCGCAAGAAGAGCCGCTCCATGACCGCCGTCGTTGCTACCGCCCAGGCGTATTCCTCCTCAGCTTTCAAGAAGGCCGCCAAGAAGGTCTGGCAGAAGAAGTTCGGGTGCGATCCCGATATTCCGGCCCAGACATTCCTTGATCAATTGCTGGGCGATGCGCTCGCAGAAGACCTCGAGGGCATCACCTCGACCCAGCTGGCCGAACAGGCTGCGGAATTCTGGGAGTGGGCGCGGGAAAAGGATGGTGAAGCCATCCGGGTCCGCGCCCGGTCTTCAAAATTCGGTGGCGCCTCGTCGATCAAACGCGATGTCATCGAGATTGTCGGGCCGGACCGGCCCTTCCTCGTCGATTCCGTCATGGGCGAAGTCGGCGCCCAGGGGCTCGACGTGCTTGCCATGTTCCATCCGATCGTGCCGCGCGAACCCGAATCCGCCGAAGGCAGCTGGCGTGCGTCCAGCCTGATCCAGGTGCATGTCGAGCCGCTGGACGACCGGACCCGCGAAGCGCTGGCGGACGCCGTGCGTGGCGCGATGGAGGATGTCCGCGCGGCGACAGATGACTTCAAGGACATGCGCGCCGCCATGAACATGGCCATCTCGCATGTCGAGGACGCCAATATCTCCGCCTCACCGGAGGAGAAGGCCGAGGCGCTTGAATTCCTGCGCTGGCTGCGGGACGACCATTTCGCCTTCCTGGGCAGCCGCGTCTACCTGTTCGATGTCGACAAGTCGGGCAAGATGACGAGCCGCGAACCGACGGTCCAGCCCGGCTCGGGCCATGGCATATTGAAAGACCCGGAACGCCAGGTCCTGCGCAAGGGCAATGAGCCGGCCCTTCTGACCCCCGCGATCGAGAGCTTCCTCAACGAGCCTTCCCCGATCATCGTCGCAAAAGCCAATATCAAGTCGCGCGTCCACCGCCGCGTTTACATGGATTATATCGGTGTCAAACGCTATCGCGAGGACGGGGCTGTCGTCGGGGAGGCCCGCTTCGTCGGCCTGTTCACCGCCGAGGCCTATGACCGGATGGCGCGCGATGTGCCGCTGATCCGCCGCAAGGTCCGCCGTGTGCTCGAACGCGCCGGCAAGATTCCGGGCACGCACTCGGAAAAGAAACTGCGAAACATTGTCGAGAATTATCCGCGCGACGAACTGTTCCAGACCGATGAGAATGACCTGCTCAAGATCGGCCTCGGCATTCTCCACCTCCAGGACCGCCCGCGCACCAAGCTGCTCGTGCGCCGGGACCGGTTCGACCGCTTCGTCTCCTGCCTGCTTTTCGTGCCGCGCGACCGCTATAATTCCCGCGTCCGCGAACAGGCCGGCGAGCTGATCCGCGAAGCCTTCGATGGCCGCATGTCGGCCTTCTACCCGCATTTCGGCGACGGCCCGCTGGCCCGAGACCACCGTGCTCGTGCCGACCGGCGCCATATTAACTGATCC
>CBDUFA010000294.1:0-3046 GCA_965366295.1 uncultured Hyphobacterium sp. | reverse complement strand
CATTCCGACCACGGTGGAAAAAGCGACCCGCTCGATCGCCTCGCGCGGTGGCGATCTGCTGACGGTGCACGCTGAACCGCCGGTGATGGAAGCCGCGGTGCGCGGACGCGGCAATGATCCCGACCTCAAACTGCTCGGCGTGACCGTGCTGACCTCGTATGACGACGCGATGCTAAAAGAGATCGGCTATGCGTTTTCGGCGCGCGATCTTGTCATGCGCCGGGTCCGGCAGGCGCTCGATTGCGGCATGGACGGCGTCGTCGCCAGCCCGCTGGAAGCGCAGGCAATCCGCGCTGAATTCGGAGACAGGCTGCTGATCGTGACGCCGGGGATCCGGCCGTCCTGGTCGAGCAAGGACGATCAGGCGCGGGCGGCCACGCCGGCCGATGCGCTGCGCAACGGCGCCACGCACCTGGTTGTCGGGCGTCCGATCAATGCGGCTGATGACCCTGCGGACGCCGCCCGGAAAGTGCTCACGGAAATGGAAGCCGCCTAGTAGCTGCCGCCACCGCCGCCCGAGTAGCCACCACCGCCATAGCCGCCGCCGGAATAGCCTCCGCCGCCATAGCCGCCACCTGAGTAGCCGCCGCCGCGGTGTCCGCCATAGCCACCACCGCCATGGCCCCCGTATCCGCCCCCGCCATAGCCGCCACCACCGGAGATGTTGATGCCGGTATGGACGCCGACATTGGTGTTGACGTTGACGCTGGTGGAAGCGGTCGCGCTGGCGCTCGAATTCGATCCGGCCCCGGCACCCGAGCCGGCGCGGGAGTAGGTGCGGCCGCCGCCACCGCCTACGACTACTACTCTTCCTCCACCGCCCCCATTGTAGATGATCGGCGAACGCCCGCCGACGCCGGGGAAGATGTATCCGTCATAGGAGCCATAGCGGGTCTCGCGGCCACAGCCATGGTGGTCATGATGATCATGGTCATGGCAGCCGCAGGACGCGCCATGATGCCCGCCGCCGGAATAGCCGCCGCCGGTCTCGCGCCAGTTGCGGCTGTCCTGGCCATACCATTCGCGGGCATAGCGGGTGCGCGTGTATTCGCTCTCACGCCGGTAGTAGCTGTCCTCGCGCACCACATAGCGCGGCGGCGGCGAAGGCGGCGTATAGCGCCGGGGCGGTTCGTGGCGCCGGCGATCATCGATGTCGACGAGACGGCAGGGACCGCCACGCGCATTCCATTCCGCTTCGGTCGGCACCGGATCGAGGATGACGCAAGGGTGGCCCGGCATGCGGCGCCCGCCCTCATGGCGGCGGCCATCATGCCGGTCGTCATAATCCCCGCGATAACCCTCGCTGCCGCCGGCATAGCGATAATCGCCCCCGGTATAGCCGGAGTCGCGGTCAGAGGACCGTCCTTCATAGTAATTGTCGTACCGGAAAGCATAATCCGACCGGCCCGATGTCGGCTGGCGCACGCGGGGGCCGTTGTAATAATTCGGGCCCGCCTGCACCGACGTGCTGCGCACGCCCGACGCGTCCCGGTCGTCATATTCGCGAGAGCGTGCCGCGCCATCGGCATGACGGGATGGGGCCGCGCCGGAAGAATTGGTGCGGTACTCGACACCGCCATAGCCGGACGAGCCACCGGTGTAGGACGACGACGAAGTGTAGCGGGTCGATCCGCCGGAATAGGTCCCGCCCGATCCGGACCCGGCATATGTGCCGGAACGATCCACCACGCAGATCGGATCTGCGCCGGGTTCGGGCACTTGCTGACGCGTCCCGGCCGGACATTCGGCGAAGCGAATCTGCGCATCCTGCGGCACATTCCGGCCGCCGAGGAGGCGTTCATAATCCTGCGCAACCGCCGGGCTGGCAGCGGAAAGGGCAAGGATGGAGGCAAGGAGCTTGTTCATTAACAAAAGGCTAATGCCAAAGCCGTGCCAGTTGATAGCGGATTCGCTTGCCGGGCGAGGCGTTCAGAAATCCGAAAGGACGCCCTTGCGTTCCCAATCGCCGTAACGCGTCGGTTCGGGCCCTGACGGGCCATTGATTTCCTTTGATTTTTCCGGACCTTCGCTGTCCGCAGCCGTCTTGCGGGCGGCCGCTTCTTCCAGCGCCCGCCGCGCGGCGGGTGTCAGCGTCTTGCCCGGGGCGGCGCCGGGGATAGGTGTATCGTTCTCGCTCATGCCGCAGGAGATAGCGCGCCGCGAGGCCACATGCTAGGGCGCGCACATGACACAAGGATTGAATGCCCGCCGCGCCGCGATCATGGCGCTCGGCTTTACGCTCAAGAGCCGGACGGCGCTGGATACGGCACTGGCGCAAACACCCGACTTCGAAAAAATGGAAGCGCGGGACCGTGCCTTCGCGCGGCTGATCAGCGCGACGACATTGCGCCGCCGTGGCCAGATCCGCGGTGTGCTACGCAAATTCATGCAGCGCGCCCTGCCCGATCCCGACGGCGAGGCCCAGCTGATCCTGGAAACGGCTGTTGCCCAGATCCTGTTTCTCGACACCAAGCCGCATGCAGCCGTCTCCGCTGCGGTCACGCTCGCGCGCGGCAACCGCTCGAACGAGCGCTATGCCGGCATGATCAATGCCGTGCTCCGCAAGGTCTCGACGCAAGGCCAGGCGGTTGCCGAAACCATCCCGGTGTCACAGAACTTGCCGCGCTGGCTGCGGGAAAGCTGGACGGCTGCCTATGGCGAGGAGCGCGTCGAGGCCATTGCGCGGGCCTTCGATGCCGCGCCACCGCTGGATTTGACCTTCAAGACCGCCGCGCAGGCCGAGGCCTTCGCCAAGGATACCGACTCGGCCCTCCTGCCGACCAGAACGGTCCGGCGGATGACGATTGGCGACATCACCAAACTGCCGGGCTTCGACACCGGCGACTGGTGGGCCCAGGATGCCGGTGCGGCCATTCCCGCCATGCTTCTGGATGCCAAACCGGGCGAAGCCGTGCTGGATCTTTGCGCTGCGCCGGGTGGCAAGACGATGCAATTGGCTGCGACCGAAGCCCGCGTCACCGCACTTGAAGCCTCGCCCAAGCGGATGAAGCGACTGGAAGATAATCTGGCTCGGGTCGGCCTGACC
>CBDUFA010000293.1:0-3052 GCA_965366295.1 uncultured Hyphobacterium sp. | reverse complement strand
CTTCCTCGCCACTTCGGGGCGCTGGGTCTCGCGGATCCATCCGGCCTTGCTCCTCTTGGCGGCGGCGGGCTTCGGCGTGTTCCGCTGGACGGTGACGGCCCTGTCGCCGCCGCTGGCCGTGCTCTTCCTGCTGCAGATGATGCATGCCGCCACTTTTGCCGCGGCCTATCTCGGCTTTCTGCGCTTTGCCTCGGAACACAGCCCGGATCACCTCCAGGCCAGTACGCAGGCGGCCAATTCGGCCCTGTCGGGCGGCATCGCCCTGGCCCTGATGACCAGCCTCTCGGGCTGGGCCTATGACCTGGTCGGCGAGGCCGGATTTGCCCTGATGGCGTTTCCCGCGGCGGCCGGCGGGGTCTGCGCCTGGATACTGTTGCGTCTTCGCACTCCCTAAGCCGGACTGAATCGCCTAAGACTGTGCCCGAGGGGATGAGTTTATGCCGTCGGGAAGTGCCGCCACCATAAAAGTCCGTGAAGACGGGCAATACGTCGTCGTCGAGGCTGGCGGCGACTGGGTGATCAATGCCATCGGCGATGTCTATGGCGAGATCGTCCGGGTGGAATCCGATTACGATGCCAGCCGTGTCGTCATTGACCTGACGCATCTGGGCCGGATCGACACGTCCGGCGCCTACCTGCTGGGCCGGACCGTCCAGCAATGCGGAAATCCCAATGCGGACTGGCATTATCGCGGCGACCACAAGACCGCGCGCCGCCTGATCGCCGAGTTGATCGAGCGCGCCATCACCTGCGAGCCGGACCGGCCGGAAGGCCGCTACGGCTTTGTCCGCGCCTTCGAGCGGATCGGCGCCGGGCTTGAAGCCATCATGCAGGAAGCGATCGAGACGTTCGGCTTTTTCGGCCGCACGCTGACGACTTTCGGCTTCATCCTGACCCGGCCGCACCGCTTTCGGCTGACCCCCACCGTCTATGTGATGGAAGAGGCCGGGGTGAACGCCCTGCCGATCATCGCCGTCCTGACTTTTTTCATCGGCGCGGTGGTCGCCTTCATGGGGGCAAACCTGCTGGAAACCTTCGGCGCTTCCGTTTTCACCGTCGAGCTGGTCGGGATTGCGGTGCTGCGCGAGTTCGGTGTGCTGATCACGGCGATCATGCTGGCCGGCCGATCGGATTCCGCTTTCACTGCGGCGATCGGCTCGATGAAGATGCAACAGGAAATCGATGCCATGCGCGTGCTCGGCCTCGATCCCTACGAAGCGCTGGTCATTCCGCGCGTCGTGGCCTGCGTGCTGATGGCCCCCTTGCTCACTTTCGGCGCCATGATGGCGGGTATTTTCGGCGGCATGATGGTGAGCTGGGCCACGCTGGATATCTCGCCGGGATTCTTCATCTCGCGCATGAATGATTCCATCGACTGGAGCCATTTCTGGGTCGGCATGTCGAAAGCCCCGGTCTTCGGCCTGATCATCGCGATCATCGGCTGCAAGCAGGGCATGCAGGTGGGCGGCGATGTCGAATCGCTGGGCCGCCGCGTGACCGCTTCCGTGGTCCAATCCATCTTCATGGTCATCGTCGTCGATGCCATTTTCGCGATGATGTATCTGGAGCTCGACATATGAGCGAGGATCCGATCATCGAGGTGCGCGGGCTCCGCACGGCGTTCGGCTCGCATGTCGTCCATGACGGGCTCAATCTCGCCGTCCGGCGCGGCGAGGTGCTGGGCCTGGTCGGCGGGTCCGGCACCGGCAAGTCCGTCCTGCTCAACACCATAATCGGGCTCAAGCGCCCCGATGCGGGGGAGATCTATTTCAACGGCCAGCAGCTCAGCTCGATGCGGGCGGAGGATCGGCGCAACCTGGAATCCAGCTGGGGCGTCCTGTTCCAGAACGGCGCGCTGTTCTCCTCGCTGACCGTGCGCGAGAATGTGATGGCGCCGCTGCGCGAGCATATCAGCATGCCGCGCCAGCTGATGCGCGAGATCGCCGACATGAAGATCGCCCTGTCGGGGCTGGGACCGGAAGCGGGACCGAAATACCCTTCCGAGCTCTCCGGCGGCATGCGCAAGCGGGCTGGCCTGGCCCGGGCGCTGGCGCTCGACCCGGAAATCCTCTTTCTCGACGAGCCGACCGCCGGGCTCGACCCGATCGGGGCGGCGGCCTTCGATGCGCTCATTCGCGATCTCAGCGAAACACTCGGCCTCACCGTTTTCATGGTGACGCACGATCTCGACAGCCTGTATGCCATTTGCGACCGCGTTGCGGTGCTGGCCGACAAGCGGGTGGCGGCTGTTGCGCCGATCAAGGAGCTGGAACAGAATTCCCATCCTTGGATCCAGGAATACTTTCACGGACCGCGGGGCCGGATCGCCGCCGCCGCACAGGGAGGCTAGGCCATGGAGACCAAAGCCCATCATGCGCTCGTCGGCTTTTTCGCCGTCTTTCTCATCCTGGCCGGAGGCTTTTTCGCGCTCTGGCTGGGCCAGCGCACATTCGATCAGGACTACGCCTTTTACGACGTGGTGTTCGACGGCCCGGTCCGGGGACTGCGCGAGGCTGGCGAGGTCCGGTTCAACGGCATCCAGGTCGGTGAGGTTACGGATATCGGCCTTGATCCGCAAAACCCGAACCGGGTGATCGCGCGGATCCGGCTGATCGCGGAAACCCCGGTACGGGTCGATTCCAGCGCCCAGCTGGAGCCGCAGGGTCTGACCGGCCTGTCCTATATCCAGATTTCCGGCGGCACCGCCGAAGCCCAGCGCCTGATCGGGACAACGCGCGGGGACCCGCCGCGAATCTATGCCGAGCAGGCCCAGATCGAATCCCTGGTGGCTGGCGGTGAAGATGCGCTGGAAGCCGCCCGGATCGCGCTGATCCAGATGTCCGAACTGCTCAACGAGGACAATCTCACGCGGATTTCCGAGACGCTCGACAATATCGAGCAGATTTCCGAGCGGCTGGCTGGCGAGGACGCTCTCGTCGAGGAATTGCGTTCGGCGATCGGCACGTTGGAATCCACCGCGGTGGATGTCGGTGCGGCGGCCCGGTCGCTGGAAGTCTTTGGCCGTGATGCCACCTCGCTGGCGAACAATGAA
>CBDUFA010000292.1:0-3063 GCA_965366295.1 uncultured Hyphobacterium sp. | reverse complement strand
GGCGGATTATCGGCCCCGCGCCCGGTCCCGACCTCGGCCAGCGCGCCCCAGTTGAGCCGGTGACCTTCCGGGTTCTCGCCCTGTGGCGGTCCGAACCCGGCACTGTCCAGCCCCAGCGCGTCGAAAAGCTCGCGCTGGATCAGGTCTTCCCAGGTCTCGCCAGTGGCCTCTTCCAGCATCAGCGCGGCGGCGACATAGCCGGCATTGGAATAAAGGAAATCCCCGGCCTCGCCCGCCGGTTCGCGGAGAATTTCGCGCAGATAGGGCAGACGGTCGCGCGCCGGATCACGCTCGCCGAACACACCGGCCAGCGCAATCATGGTCAGGCGGCCCGCATTGGCGGCCATGCCGGACCGGTGCTGCAACAGATCGGCCAGCGTCGCATCCGCCAGAACCGGATCGATATCGTCGAACCGTGTTCCGAGCTGCTCGCCGAGCGTGGTGTCCCAGGAAATGGCACCCCGTTCGACCAGACGCGCCGCCAGCATGGCGGTCATCGCCTTGGTATTGGACCCCAGGTGCCAGCTGTCATTGAGCGCGATCATGTCGCCGCTGCCCGCGCGGCGTTCCCCGGCGACCGAGGTAAGCTGAACCGGGCCGTCGATCAGCATCACGACCGCGCCCGGCGAACCCTGCTCCACCAGCCCGTCGGCCAGATGCTGGACGTCCTGGCGCGCCCATGCAGCGGGCGCAAACAATAATAGGACGGCGAATACGGCGCGCAGCATGACAATCTTCCCCTGACTTGCCAGCCCATCCTGCCTGATCCAGTTTGCGCTGCAACCGGAACAAGCGAGCGGCGAATCCCATGGTGCGGCTGACCAAGATCTACACGAAGACCGGCGATACCGGCCGCACGCGGCTGGGCGACATGTCGGAGACCGGCAAGACCGATCTGCGCGTTGAAGCCTATGGCACGGTGGATGAAGCCAATGCGGTGATCGGCCTGGCACGGGGGGCGCTGCCCGGCACGCCGCTCGATGCCGTGCTGGCCCGGGTCCAGAACGAGCTGTTCGACCTCGGCGCCGACCTGTGCGTGCCCGATACCGGCGAGGACCCGGGATTCGAACCGCTGCGCGTGACCGCGAAACAGGTCGAGTCGCTGGAAACGGCCATCGATGAATGGAATGCCCGGCTGGATCCGCTCGACAGTTTCATCCTGCCGGCCGGCTCGGAAGCCTCGGCGCGCCTGCATGTCGCCCGCACCGTCTGCCGCCGGGCCGAGCGCCGCGTCGTCGCCCTGGCGGAAAGAGATGACCGACTGAACCCGGAAACCGTGCGCTATCTCAACCGGCTTTCGGATCTGCTCTTCGTGCTGGCGCGCATCGCCAATGACGAAGGCCGGGCCGATGTGAAATGGGTGCCGGGCAAGGACAGATGATGCCGGAAATCGAATTCTTTCTCAAAGGTCCGATCAGTCAGTGGCATCCGGCGAAATTCGTTGAAGATGGCATTTCCTATAACTCCGCTGAACAATACATGATGGCAGCCAAAGCCCGGCTGTTTGGCGATGATGCCATGGCCGCTCGCATTATGGCTTGCGAAACCCCTTACGAACAGAAGCTCATGGGCAGCAGTGTTGTCGGTTTTGATGAGGAAATCTGGCGCCGCGAAAGGCACCGGATCGTCTACCGGGCGAACTGGTTGAAATTTTCGCAGAATAGCGGCCTGGCCAAGAAGCTTCTCAGAACAGGGGATGCAATCCTCGCGGAAGCCAATCCCAATGATGTTATCTGGGCGATTGGATTAAGTGCGACCGACCCCCGCGCGCAAGATCGCCGGCAATGGCGAGGCGAAAACCTGCTGGGCGAAATCCTGATGGAAATCAGGACAAGATTGGCGGCAGGCGATTAATTCCTGCCCGGAAACAGGAATTTGCACGGGCCCGGGCTACAGCTTCGCGATCATCTCTCTATTTCTCTCTGCTAACGGCAAACCGCCGCCCATGAGCTGACAAGAGACAGGGAGCCTCCTCCATGAAATTCCTGACCGCCACCGCTATCGCTGCGCTGACCGCGACGGCCGCCATCGCCGACCCGGTCGCCTATGAGTTCGACAAGTCGCATACCGAGATTTCGGCCAGCTGGATGCACCAGGGGCTGTCGCGTCAATCCCTGCAATTGACCGATTATGACGGCACGCTTCTGCTGGACTTCGACAATCCGTCCAACTCGACCGTCGACATCACCTTCAACCTGGTCGATGGCATCTGGGTGGGTGCACACCATGACCGTTTCATCGCCCATCTGAATTCGGACGAGATTTTCGATACGGCCGAGTTTCCGACCGCGCATTTCGTGGCCACGGGCTTCGAGACCGAAGACGGCGTGACCGGCACGATGACCGGCGACCTGACGATTATCGGCGTCACGGTTCCGGTTTCCCTTGATGTCACGCTCAATCGCCTGCGCGATGATGGCACGGCCGGCTTTACGGCCACGGGCACGATTACCCGCACCGATTGGGGTCAGACCATCGGCATCTATGCCGGGGCGGTTTCCGACGAGGTGATCATCACCATCAATACCGAGCTGCAAGTGGCGGCGACCGACGGCGAATAGCTGACGTTCACGTCACTTCGACCAGGGGCCGGTCCGCTTGGGCCGGCCTTTGTGCATGCGGCATTGTGCAGTGCCGCACATACGTTGACTTCCACGGTGGCCAAATGCAGTTTCGCGGCCTATTTCGTAAGCCAATCGAATGATGCGGGTGCCGACGCGCCCGCGCAGACCGGGGAAGCTCCATGAAGATACTCGTGCCCGTCAAACGGGTGGTCGACTATAATGTGAAGGTCCGCGTCAAGCCGGACCAGAGCGGTGTCGATCTCGCCAATGTAAAGATGTCGATGAACCCCTTCTGCGAAATCGCGGTGGAAGAAGCCGTGCGCATGAAGGAAAAGGGCGGCGTGGAAGAAATCGTCGTCGTCTCGATCGGCCCGGCCCAGGCGCAGGAAACCATCCGCACCGCGCTGGCCATGGGTGCCGATCGCGGCATCCTGATCCAGACCGATGCGACCGTCGAGCCGCTGGCCGTGGCCAAGCTGCTGGCCAAGGTCGTCGAAGA
>CBDUFA010000291.1:0-3064 GCA_965366295.1 uncultured Hyphobacterium sp. | reverse complement strand
CGGTCGTGTGGTGCCCGTCGATGTGGGTGTCGCCCTCGGCCGAGACCTTCAGGTCGAAGAGCCCGTGTCGCGCGAGCTGCTCGACCATGTGGGTCAAGAACCCGATGGGGGTGACGACCGAGGACTCGCCGGTGCCGTCGAGGCCCACGCCAGCCTGATGGACTGCCGGGCGCTCACCATTTCTATATCAGCTTCAAGACCCGCGCGGCCGACGTCGATATCGACGAAAGCCTGCGCGAGAAATATCCCGAAGAGATGACGATCGTCCTCGAACACCAGTTCTGGGACCTCAACCCGCAGGATGATTTCTTCGAGGTCACGCTGAAATTCGGCGGCGTGCCGAAATATCTCAAAGTCCCCTATTCCGCCGTCAACCGCTTCCACGACCCGTCCGTGGGCTTCCATCTCCAGTTCGAGCCGCTGATGCAGAAGGTCGCGAACGAGGAAGACACCGGCGAAAGCGAAGAGCCGGCAAAGCTGGAACCGGCCAAGGCGAAGAAGAAAAAGCCGAAGGCTGAAAAGAAAGAGGAAGCCGCCGCGAGCGCCAAGGCTGCCGGTGATGGCGCAGAAGTGGTCAGCCTCGACAGCTTCCGCAAGAAATGAGCTTCCCGAAACCGCCCTGGGACGAGGCGACAATCCGGCGGTTTTTCACGGAATCGCCAAACCAGCTCTACTATTCCGAAATGCTCGGCTTCGAATTCATCGATTTCTCGATGGAGGAACACTGGTTCGAGGCCAGCTGGAGTCCCGACAAGCGCGTCACCAGCCCGACCGGCGCGGTGCAGGGCGGCATGGTCACGGCGATGCTGGACGATGTGATGTCGCTGGCGGCGATCACGGTGGCCGGGTTCGACGGGGTGGTGCCGACGCTGGAAATGAAGACCAGTTTCATCTCGCCGGTCTGGCCGGGCAAGCTCCGCTCCCGCGGCGAGGTGATCAAGAAGGGCAAGCAATTCTTCTTCACCGAGGGCTGGCTCTGGGATGGCGACGGCAAGCTGCTCACCAAGGCCAGCGCGACCTGCTTTCACAAGCCGCATGAAGACGTGAAGCGCATCCGGAAAGAACGTGGGCTCTAGCGATCAGGCATGATCAGGCGGTCGAGCGCCAGGCGCCCGCCACCCGCCGTGGCGAAATAGGCGCCAATCGCGATCAGCACCATCGCCGGCCACATGCCGCGGAAATCGTCGTTCAGATGAACCATCAGGACGCCGACGATGAAGTTGGCCACTACCAGCACGCCTGCCCAACGCGTGAACAGGCCGGCAATCAGACCGATTCCGGCGACCAGCTGGGTGTAGATCGAGAGCGGTGCCAGAATTTCCACCATCGGAAATCCGAACTGCGCCATGAAGGCTTCGAATTCGTCCATGCGCTCGGCGCTGATCACATTGTCCCAGACACCCCAGACCAGGAATGCGCCGGTAAGCACGCGCAAAAACAGGATCGCCAAATGCCGGAATCCGGCGAGGACGCGCAACTGGAGAAAGGCAGTCATCAGGCCGCTTCGCGGTTGAGCGGACGGGCGCGGACCTTCACGCGGGCCCGGTCCGACAGGACCTTTTCGACCATCAGCTTCTCGACCTGGCTGTCATCGTGGAAGACGCAGCCGGTCAGCGCGACATTGTCGACGTCATGGACGGGACTGGTCTCGGTCCGCTCGATGCGAATCTCGACCTCATAGGGGCCGTATTTCGGGCGCACGCGCTTGAACTCGGTACGGAAAAACTCGCCAATCAGCGTCTTGAAACGCTTTGACTGCGAGGTGAGCGCATCTACGCGCAGATGGAGACTGTCGCCCGACATGGCTGCCTGAACCCGTCCTTTTCCTGTCCATTCCAGTGCGCTGTCTTGATCCATTACGCCCCGGTGATACACGTCCGAATCGAATCGTCATTAACCTTCTGCCGAACCTGGCAGTTGCGCAAGGAGCCTCGCGCCATGAGCGAAACCCGCACCGAAACCGACAGCTTTGGCCCGCTCGACGTTCCCGCCGACAAGCTCTACGGCGCCCAGTCGGCCCGTTCGCTGATCAATTTCCCGATCGGCGAGGAGACGATGCCCGCCCCGATGATCCGCGCGCTCGGCATCATCAAGCGCTCGGCAGCGCGGGTGAACAAGTCGCTCGGCAATCTCGAACCGGAAATCCGACGCGATCGAGCAGGCCGCGGGCGAAGTCGCCGAAGGCAAGTGGAATGCCCATTTCCCGCTATCGGTCTGGCAGACCGGCTCGGGCACGCAGTCGAACATGAACACCAATGAAGTGGTTTCCAACCGGGCGATCCAGATCCTGGGCGGCGTGGTCGGCTCGAAAGACCCGGTCCACCCGAATGACCACGTCAACCGCTCGCAATCCTCCAACGACACCTTCCCGACGGCGATGCACATTGCCGCCGCCGAGGAGATGCACCACCGCCTGCTGCCGGCGCTGCAAACCCTGCGCAATGCGCTGAACGACAAGGCCGAGGCCTTCAAGGACATCATCAAGATCGGCCGCACGCACTTGCAGGATGCCACGCCGCTGACGCTGGGCCAGGAATTCTCCGGCTATGTGGCGCAGCTCGATCTCGGCATGCAGCGCGTGAAGGAAGGGCTGAACTATCTCTTCTACCTCGCCCAGGGCGGCACGGCGGTCGGCACCGGCATCAATGCCAAGCCCGGTTTCGACAAGGCGTTTGCCGAGGACGTGGCGAATTATACAGGCCTGCCCTTCAAGACCGCGCCGAACAAGTTCGAGGCGCTGGCCGCCCATGATGCCTATGTCTCCGCGCACGGCGCGCTGAACACGCTGGCCGCCTCGCTCAACAAGATCGCCAACGATATCCGCCTGCTGGGCTCGGGACCGCGCTGCGGCCTGGGCGAGATTTCCCTGCCGGAGAACGAGCCGGGCTCGTCGATCATGCCGGGCAAGGTAAACCCCACCCAGTGCGAGGCGATGACCATGGTGTGCGCCCAGGTGATGGGCAATCATGTCGCTATCACGGTGGGCGGCGCGCAAGGGCATTTCGAGCTGAACGTGTTCAAGCCGATGATGGCTTTTAATTTCCTGATGAGCGCTCAATTGCTA
>CBDUFA010000290.1:0-3072 GCA_965366295.1 uncultured Hyphobacterium sp. | reverse complement strand
CGATGATCTGCTTCTGGTAGGAAATGACGTCGACGACTTCCAGCGTTTCGGAATTCACCAGCCGGAGATCGATTGCGACATTCATGACGTAGAGGCGACCGTTGAAAACGCCGGTCGGATCGGAGTCGATCCGGTCGCCACCAAGGAAATCGATGCCCTGCGAGCGGATATTGTAGTTCAGCTCCGTGACACCACCGACGAGATGAAAGTCCGAGCCGGGAATGCTGCCGGCATGGATCAGACGAAAGCCGTCGTCTTCGGCGGCGTCACCGATCAGGCGGCTATTGGCATAGCGCAATTCAAGTTCGGCGACGGACGTGTCGAAGCGTTCGACGAGGTTGATACCCGCTTTGGCAAAGGCCGACATCGCCATCAGCGATGCGCCCTGGGTAATCGCTGGTCCGCCACCTTCCGGGTTTCCTGCGCCGGTATAATCCGAAATCCGGCCGACCGCGATTCGCGGGGAGGGGCGCCCGGAAGCGCGGGCTGAATTCGCAAGGCAAACCAGCGCTTCGGAATAGGGCGTCGGATTGGTCGTGACCGGCGCATTGCCGATCGGGTTCGCATAACGGCCGTCGAACCCTGAATTGGGCGTGACGGCGCAGCCTGCCAGGAGCAGGGCACCCGCAACAGCTGAGGCGAGTTGCTTAATTGCCATTCCCGTCATCCTCACCGCCGCCGGCTCCGGCGACCGCCGTTACATTGCCGTTATTCGTCTGGTTCGAATTAACGATAACGGTGTTGTAGTTACCGTTAACGACCACGTTGAGCTGATTGCCGACCGCCAGCGCCGAGGAATTGGAGCCGTAGGAGGACTGCTCGGTCTGGCCGGTATTCGTGGAATTCACAGGCGCGTTGCCAACGCCCCCAGTGCCTGCCATTTGCGCCTGGACGCCGACACCGGTCTGCAGCACGCCATTGAGGACCACCCGGTTGCCATTGGCGTCCCGCGTTCCGGCCCGGTATGGCTGGTTTTGCTGCGTGGTATCGGTTCCCCAGGGGCGCTGGAAGTCGCCGGCATTCTGAGCCAGGGCAGGAGGCGCAACGCAAAGGACAAGAGCGCTGACCGTGCAAACCTGAAGGCGGCGCATGACGTTTCCTTTCCTGCGCAGCCACGACCGGGCCACGCACTTGCTCTCGGGCAGGCGAGGGGCCAGTTTCCTTGAAAAGGTGAAGCACCCGAGCCTGAATTCATTCGGCAAGTTAGGCCGCACGGGCAAACAAGATATTAAGGATAACGAGAAATGCAGGCGGCCCGGCAACCCATCTTCAACAATGTCCCTCCCGCGCCGCTATTCCTGGCGGTCAGCTTCGTGATTGTGTTCGCGCTTGATGCGCTCGTGCCCGGCCTGCATCGCTTGTTCCGGGTATGGGCTGGCAACACCCGAGCCCGCTGGGGCCATGGTCGCCCTATGTCTTTCACGTTTTCCTGCATGGCGGCCTGATGCATCTGGTGTTGAATTCCATGGCCACGCTGACCTTTGGCGCGGCCGCGATGCGCCCGTTCGGCAATTCGGCCCGGGCCGTGTTCGGATTTCTGCTGTTCTTTTTTGTTTGTGCGGTCGCGGGCGCGGCATTCCAGACCGTGGTCGCGCCGCAATCGATGATTCCCATGGTCGGGGCGTCAACCGGCCTGTCGGGCTGCCTGGCCGCCGCCGGCTGGGCGGAAGGCAGCTATCGCGGCATGTTGCGTTTTGCGCTGCCCTGGGCCGGCTTCAACCTCGTGCTGGCGCTACTCGGATCATACTCGCCGATCCCGATATCCTGGGCGGGGCATCTTGGCGGGCTCGCGGCAGGCGCCGCGCTGTACCCGGCCTTCGTCGCGGTTTTCGGCACACGCCGCCGGCAATTCTAGAGCAATGGCGCGATCTGGCGCTCGCCATCGATTTCCAGACCGCGAATGATCGCACGCCCATCGCGGCTCACAGAGACGATCAGGCGCATGCTTGCTGCGTCTTCGCGCCGCCGGTCTTCGAGCGCGCGGGCGGTGGCCTCATCGGCATAGAATCGCTCGATATTGAAATGCGCTCGAATCTGGTTCGGCCCGGGACTTTGTACCTTGCCATGGAAGAATATTCCGCTGTCAGGCCGTTGCGTGTGAATGGAGACCGCACGCCAGCTGCCATCAGGTGATGGCTCGACGACAACATAGATGTCGTCACTTCGGTAAAAATCGTCATCGCCTCCCAGTTCCTGCGGGTCGAGCCTGTGAAGCGGTGTCGCGATGATCACGAAGTATCCCGCCAGGATGTCCCTCGGATCGATGGGTTCGAGGTCGAGCATAACCTCTTCGCCGGTCAGCCGCCGCGTATTGTGGTCGACGACCATGGCCACAAGGAAAGCCGACATCGCGGAAACGATCAGAATCAGTCGCATCATCCGGCTCATGACGACGCTCCCGTATCGCGTGACAATCGCTTCTGGACCCTGATGACCGTCATCGACAGGCCAAAAAGCAACAGGCCGCCAATCAGGAAAAACAGCGAGGTGTCGAGCAGGTCGCCAAAGGTCTCGCCATAGACATAGAGAGTCTGTGCGACGAACAGGGCGATTCCCATGCCGCCGGTAAAGCGGCGGCCCTCTCGCGATCCATAGAGGATCAGCGCGATCGCGACGGCAAAGATGACGATGCCCACCAGGATTCGCAGGAGCAGAATGGCTTCCCCGCCAAGCAGGCCGGCGAGCGACGGAAGCAAGAAGGCAAACGCTCCGGCTGCAGCTGCGGGAATCGCGAGCGTGCGGCTGGCGGGTGTTCGCAGGAAGCGCCAGGCTAGCCCGGCTGCCAGCAGGGCAGCAAAGACGCCAGCCAGAATCCAGTAATCGGCGCCCCATACACCTGAGATCTCAGCCCAGCGATCGGATGATTCGATCTCGAGCTGGCGATTGCTCCATCCCTCATAGCGATCGAGCGGAAACTGTACCGAGAAACCGGCTATCAACGCGACGGTCGTGCCCCAATTTGTCTGGGCGCCAAATCCGAACCAGTCGCGGTCGCGAAGCGCCGCGAAAAACATCGCCGTGCCGGCGCTGGCCAGAATCAGGACCGAAGCTGACTGAAGCTCGCTCAGCCTG
>CBDUFA010000289.1:0-3084 GCA_965366295.1 uncultured Hyphobacterium sp. | reverse complement strand
CTGAAGGGCCTGAGCCCGAAGGATAACCGGACCATTCCGCCGCTTGACTATGCACTCGTGCAACAGGTGAAGGCTGATTTCCCGGATATGGAGATCATCCTCAATGGCGGGCTGGAAACCCTGTCCGCCGGCCTCGCGGCGCAAGGCCCGCTTGATGGCATCATGCTGGGTCGCGCCGCCTATCATACCCCGTGGGAACTGGCTCAGGTCGACTCCCGTGTTTATGGCCAGCCCGACCCGGTCTCGACGCCGCATGAAGCGGTGGTGTCCTACTTGCCGTATATCGTGGAGCAGCTGCACCGCGGCACGCGGCTCCATTCCATAACTCGGCACATGCTGGGCCTGTTTCATGGTCGCGCTGGCGCGCGGCAATGGCGCCGCATCCTGTCCGAGCGGGCGGTGCGGGATGACGCCGGAATCGATGTCGTGGAGGACGCGCTGGCAGCGGTTGAGCCGGAAATGGCAAGCGCATGACCGCCGAACTGCTTGGCCTGGCCGCCGCCCTCGTGGCGACAGGCCTGTTTGCCGGCCTGATCGCCGGCCTGTTCGGGATCGGCGGCGGCGTCGTCATGGTGCCGGCTTTCTACTTCGTGCTCGGCGCGCTGGGATATGATGACGGGCCGCGCATGCACATGGCGGTGGGCACATCGCTGGCAGTGATTGTGGCGACATCGCTGAGATCCGTGACCGCTCATGCCAAACATGGCGCGGTCGATTTCGGGATATTGAAAAGCTGGACACCCTGGATCGTTTTCGGCGCACTGGTCGGCGGATTCATTGCCGATCTGATTCCCGGCCGCGGTCTAACGGCGCTGTTTGGAATCGTTGCCCTTCTGCTGTCGGCGCAATTCTATTTCGGTCGGCCGGACTGGCGCCTCGCCGAACAGATGCCCGGCGGCGCCTTGCGGGCCGGGTTCGGTTCCCTGATCGGGATCATGTCCTCGCTGCTTGGGATTGGCGGCGGCGTTTTCGGTGTGACCCTGATGACGCTTTGCGGCAAATCCATCCGCCAGGCCGTGGCGACGGCGGCGGGCTTTGGCGTGGCGATCGGTGCGCCGGGCGCGATCAGTTTCATCATCTGGGGCTGGGACGAACCAGGCCGCACACCCACGGCGCTGGGTTATGTCGACGGGTTGGGCTTCCTGATCCTGGCGGCGTCGGCCTTCTTTGTGGCACCGGTGGGCGCACGTCTCGCCCACTCCATTCCGGAGAAATTGCTGCGGCGGCTTTTTGCGATCGGCCTCATCGTCACTGCGTTCAGCCTGCTGCGCGAGGCCTGGCTGGGCTAGAAGGTTACCAGGAACGTCTTGAATATCAGGGCGAGACCCGCAATGCCGGTGCCTGCGAGGATGGATTTCTCGACAAGACTGGCGGGCGAAGCGATATGCCAGGTCCAGACGGCACCGATCGACAGGCCAATGCCGAGCAGCAGGTAGATAAAGCCGGGCAGGACCACACGGCTTCCGATCGTGGCGGTTGCGATTGCCGGGAGGATGAAAAACGCCAGCAACAGGACAATCAGGGCGATGACGCCGGTTGTGATCACTAACCTGTTCATTTGCGTTCCGCCCTTTCCCGTTCATAGGCCGCGCGCCGCGCTGGCAGTTCGCGGCCGATTTCGGCTCTTTCCTCATCCGTCATTTTCGTCCAGCGCCCGAGTTCGGACAGGCGGCGAAAACAGCCCACGCAGATCTCCTTCGAGGGATCGACAAAGCAGACTTTGACGCAGGGGCTCCATATGCTCATGGGCCTATTGTCTAGCGATTGGCGTCCTGTGTGCAAGCGTTGCCGCGAAACGGAAAGGCGTCATAGTCTGCGCTTCCGGCGAGGGGGCATTCATGGAAGATCTGGGACTTCAGCTGCGCAGCTTTCTGGGCCTGTTCGCGTTTATCGGCATTGCCTGGCTGCTGGGGCCGAGAAAATCGCTCCCGCTGAAGCTTATTGCCGGTGCGCTGATCCTGCAGTTCCTGATCGCCATCGGCCTCTATTCGCTTGGCCCCACGCGCGCCTTTCTCGGTTCGCTGACCGGGGTCGTTGCCGCGCTCCAGGCCGCGACGATGGAAGGCGCGGATTTCGTCTTCGGCTATCTCTCAGGCGGAGAAGCGCCCTTCGTGATCAATGAGGACACCGCCGGGCGGACCTTTATCTTCGCCTTCCAGGCCTTGCCCATGGTGATCGTGCTGTCCGCCTTGTCGGCCTTGCTCTGGCGCTGGCGCGTGCTTGAATTCGTGGTGCGCGGATTTGCCTGGGCGTTCCGCCGGACATTGGGCCTGTCGGGCGCGGCCAGCCTCGGCGCCTCGGCCAATATCTTTCTCGGGATGACGGAATCCCCGCTTCTGATCCGTCCACGCATGCCCCAAATCAGCCGCAGCGATCTCTTCCTGATCATGACGGTCGGGTTCTCGACCGTCGCCGGTTCGGTCATGGCCGTTTACGTCAGCCAGCTGAGCGGGATCATCGACGGGGCCGCTGGCCATATCGTCACCGCATCGCTGATTTCCATTCCGGCCGCCGTCCTGTTGGCGCGGCTGATGTACCCGGCAGACCAGGACGGCGAAGAGGACCGGTCGTCGGAGAAAATCCCGACAACGGTCTATCATTCGTCGATGGACGCGCTCACGACCGGCGTCACCGACGGGGTAAAGCTGTTCATCAACATCATCGCCATGTTGCTGGTGTTCACGGCCATCGTGGCGCTGGTGAACATGATGCTGGGGGTTTTTCCCGATATCGGTGGTGCGCCGCTTTCGGTCGACCGGATACTCGGCTGGCTGTTTGCGCCCATCGTCTGGCTGGCGGGTGTGCCCTGGTCGGAAGCGACCGATGCCGGCGCCGTCATGGGACTCAAGACGGCGCTCAACGAGATCATCGCCTATGGCCGGCTGAGTGAAATCGGCGACACGCTATCTCCGCGTACCAATCTGATCATGACCTATGCCGTGTGCGGCTTCGCCAATTTCTCAAGCGTCGGGATCCTGATCGGCGGCATGATCGCCATCGCGCCGAGCCGCCGCGAAGACATTCTCGGCCTCGCGCCAAAGGCGCTGATTTCCGGGACGTTTGCCACCCAGATGACCGGCGCGG